>CALBIE010000710.1 GCA_937893495.1 uncultured Verrucomicrobiales bacterium
AGCACATGCCGAAACCCAAACTGCAGATCGCCTTGGCGGACAACATGTACTTCGCGACGAACAACTACGTCTTCAATCTCCAAGGCCTGAAGTTTCCCACCGCCGGCCAGTATTCCATCGATATCTCGATCGATGACAAGATGATCGCGCGGATCCCCCTGCAGGTAATCCAGGTTCAGAACAACCAGCAACCGCCCCCGGTCAGCTGATCTCGGCATCGCCGAGCGGACTGCCGATGCCAACCCGAATACCGGCCCACCCGCCCCGACCGTGAAGCTCTTTCGTCTCCACGCGGACGACTGTTATGTCCGCATCCGGCAAGCCGGCGGCAAAGCCAGACTGCGCCCCCTGGGCAACTGTCTGTTCATCGGCAGCCTGGGCTTCTGCCTGGTCAGCCTGCTGGTCTTCGGCATCTGGGCCTTCGCGGGTGGATTCCTGTCCCGCCATCTCGGTGAGGCGGGATTCTATGCCGCCTGTGCGATCGCCTTCGTCGGCCTGTCCGGAGCCTTGTTCGATCGCCTCGTCATAGACCCGAACTCCCTTGGCCGGTTCTATGGGCTGTTCACGGCCTCATTCATCGCCTATGCGCTCCTCTGGTGCGCCGCCTGGTTCATCCTGCGACGCCCTTCAAGCGAATGGTATGGTCTGCTGTGCGGGCCCCGGATGGCCGGACTGGTGGGATCTCTGCTCGGTACCCTGGCCATGGCCGCCGGTCTCTGCGCTGGTTTCGGCAACTGGCAGCCGTTCTGGAAAAACGCGTTGATCCTCTTTGTCACCCACACCGCCGGTTACTTTCTGGGCGATCTGCTGTTCACCTGGCTCCGGAGCGAAGGAGCCGCGCAGATGCTGGAAGGAATCCTCTCCCGCCCCGGCCGAAACTTTGCCGCCAAGCTCGCCTGGGGATTCGGGTACGGTCTCGGTTTCGGCCTCGGGATGGGACACAATCTCTTTGTCTTGCAGGTCCCTTTGCGGAAGCAACTTGCGACTCCTTAATCGCCGCCAAATTCGCTTGCACCACACCCGATCCTCGTCTAGCTTCCGTGCCCCTTCGCCGAAGCGAAGCCTGGTGGGTTGGTAGCTCAATGGTAGAGCAGCGGCCTTTTAAGCCGTTGGTTCCCGGTTCGAGTCCGGGCCAGCCTACCACCCAAAAACCCCTTCAAAACTCACAAAACACCTTGTTTTATAGGTGTTTTAACGCTTCTCTCTCTTTGCTTTTTGGTGAAACAAGATGCAGGGAGAACACCTAAGATTTGACAAATTGGCAAATGTTTTGGCAAATCAAGAGTACTTCAGGATTGCTTAGTCGAAATCCAATCCGCCACTTTCTGCCTTCGGCTGCCATTCGGTGCCTTAATCCCTTTACATGGAACCTATCCGTTGCACGGTTCTCAATCCTTCCCGCTCAACCGCACACCGATCCCGTCCTGTTCAACCTCGCCCGAGTAAATCGCTTCCTTGTGGAGCATCGTCAAAGCGGAGTTCCTGAACTCCCTTCCATTGGCTTGCGGGTAAAGCCGCTTCACGATTGGATGTTGGAGGAGGCGTTCGCCGTAGATGCGTTCGTCCTGGCAGATTCGACCCAGCACTTGAATCAAGCGTCGGGCCGCCGCAGAAGGGTTTCGCACGCCGCCCTCCCATCGGCGCATCACTTCATGGCTGATGCCGAAGAACGCAGCCATTTGTGCGGAACTGAATCCGAGAGTCTTCCGCATTTGTTGGAGAATGACACGGCACTCCTTCACGTTTGGCACCATGCAGCCGCACATAAAGGTTAGCTGTTGATTTGGCATAACGTCGCGCATGGACCAATGTAACACAATTTCGTTTCACGCATGTTGAAAAGCGATCGTTTACTGATTTGACCTTTCACCCGATATGCACAGTCCCCTTGCAATCCGGCCAGCGACGGCAGCCCCAGAAATCCTGCCCTTGAAAAGGACCGGACTTCGCCGTTCTTCGTTCCATCGATCCGCCGCAACTCGGGCAGACCGGATTCGTTTCTCCCGGCTGTTTCGCGGGCGTTTCTACGCTGATGCCTGACGCGAGTCTCTGGTCTCGCTGAAACTGCCTCACCAGATCGAGGAACTCACGCCGGCCGACCAACTGGATTCCATTGTCTTCGCCGAACCGCCTCGCGTCCCGTGTGTAATCGCCGCTGGTAACAAAGATACCCTCGTCCGCCCGAGCGGCCGTCACGACCCCCAGCAACTCACGAACGACCTTTACCCCCACCTTGCTCTGTTTCCAATGCTTGCACTGCACGATTGAGGTCTGGCCCTCCTTTTCGAGCCGCAGGTCGATTCCGCCGTCGGGACTGCTCCCGCCGCGCACGTCCACCTGGTACCCCTGATTTCGATACACCGACGCCATCTGTTCCTCGAACTCCTGCCACGACAGGCGCTTGACCCATTCGAGATCCAACTCCTCCTTGAGAAAGGCGGCCTTCTTTGTCCTCGCAAACCATCCGATAACCCCGCCCGCGAGGCAACAGAGCGCCGTCATTCCGCCCAAGAAATTCCACACGGGCCGAAAGGTCGTTCGGGAGAGTTCACTGTCCGGCGGCAGAACATGGGCCAAAAGATAATAAGCTGCCGCCGCAGACGGGATCGACCAGGCCGGATGCACGACCGTGAATAAATCGCCGAGCATGTCGGTGAGGTTCTCGAACGCGCCTTGCCGTTGTTGGTTCCCCATGAAACTTCGGATATTCGAGTGTCTGGCCGCTCTGGCAAGCGCGAAAAATCAACACAGCGCCTGCTTTACGGAGCAGGTCTTCGCGGGTAGCTTTTCTGCATGTCCACCTCGTCACCCACCACCTCCAGCCAAAACTCGACGCCGCAAACAAACAACCCTCATCAAGAGATGGAAAGACTGGCGTTGAGACGCGCGTTGATCGCGGAGGGATTCATGGTAGATCGGACCTCACCGCATCCCGGGCAATCGCCCGACTCGCCGGCCAACGCGTCGTCTTCGCCGAAATCCGAACCCAGGACGGCTCACCCATCGTTGGAGCAGGAAGTTAAGCCGACGAAGCCGGCCGAAGAGTTATCGTCGTAAACACCCATGCGGGGAGAATTGTTGGTCAGAAATAGCAATCAGCTCCGTTTTCCATCCTCCTCCCCAGAATTTCGGCCGAGCGTGGGTTGATTATCTCGCAAGCCTTTCACCGGCCGCCAGAAACTCATCAAATGCCTTTTCCCAGTCGATACGAGGGAACGCGCTCTTGACGGAGTCCAAAAAGTCAGGCTCGTTCAGAGTCTCGAACGTTACGTCTTTGTAGCGCACTTCCAAAGCCATCTTGCTAATCAGTTCCGGTGCGGCAGGGAACACCTTCGCGAGTTCGTCATCTATCCATTGCCGAGTTGCACCCTCGTTATTACCGGGATTGAACAGGCTCCCCAAGAGGGCGTCTGGCGGATTGTTCAGCGCGAGCGGTAAATAGTGTTCCACCAACTCCGTTTTCGACTCGTCCAGCATGGACTGCAACTCCAACTCCAGTTTTTTCTGATGAGCTTCGAGTTTGGCGGTAAACTCGACAATTCGTTCTTCCAGGTGTGGTTTTGCTGCCATTAAGACGACACGCCCGTGACCTTTGCCGAGGGATGGTGAAAAATTCTTCCGCAGCCCATTCAGGTCGGCTTCCAGTTCGGCGGAGGACAATGAACTGCTCTTTCCTATAAGATCGAAAGTGGTCTTGAGTTTGCCGCCAAGGTCTTTGGATGCCCCAAGGCATTGAAGTACTTTTGGTATGTTGACGCGCCTGCGTTCCACCGCAGTGCCGGATAACTTCAACTCAACGTACTGGAGATACGGCTCAAAAACCCGCACTTGACGAACTACATCGAACTCGACCGGTGGCGCGATCTCGATGGCGCTCCGAACTTTGCCAAACTGATTCGCGGTAATCGGGACGATACCAAGTTCCTGTCGGACGCCGACGATCTCGTTCGCTTCCGCCGGGGTTCCCGCTTGATCGGCGGCCTCCTGTTGGGCCTCGCGCGACAGACGGATTGCTAGCGTCCCGACTTGATCACTGGAAAGCTCAACGGCATTGGGAGTCTCGTCACTCTGTGGTTCCGGTTCAAGATACAGCGCCGTTGGCGTGAACACCCAACCTCGATCATCGACGATGAGAATGGCACTGCGGAGCCCGGGTGAATGCGTGAGCTCAATTCCGGATTCCCGAAGCATTTCGACGCCTTCAAGCGAGCCATATCCCAGTCGGAGCGTGCGTTCATCAAAATCGAGACTTACGGTAATCGAAGGCCCACTTGGAACGTCTTGCAATTTGGCTAAAGCGGCGGCTGTTTCAGTCTGGATGCCCGGGGCAGCGAAAATGACGCGACGCTTGGTTTCGCGTATCAACGAAGCAAGTCGTCGCGAAGATACTGCTGACAAAATAGTTTTCGCATTCATGGCGCTCTGCGTGTCTCCCGGCCTCAATTCGCCTCACCCGAATGCCTCCCCCCAACAAAAGGGGCGTGACCTACTCACGCTCCCTCACGGGCACTGGCATGCCCCTCAAGAAACGCTTTCAGGCACGCCCGAGCGGGCGCGCCTTCAAACGCTGTCCTTGAGGAGTAAACTTGCCAGTTTTGTGAGGGACAGCAGCCGAAGCTACGCGAAATTATGGTTTTGTATTGTTACATCATATCATCCCAAAGGTCGGCCACCTTCGCCGACCGGATCAAACTACCACCGCAAAACCCCGACGGGAATCTCGAATTTTACCTCCCCACCCGCCACGGATTCTATTACTCTGCCGATG
>CALBIE010000711.1 GCA_937893495.1 uncultured Verrucomicrobiales bacterium
ACAAACCGGCTTGAACTCAAAAAACGGTGTGCAAGGATTTCCCCGGAATGACTCCCGAAATCTGTCCAAACTGTGGAGCGTTGGTTCCCGAGAAAGCGCTTGCCTGCCCGGAATGCGGGGCGGATGAGGACACTGGCTGGAGCGACGGGGCGACCGGCCAGCGGCTTGGTTTGCCGGAAGAAGATTTCGACTATGATGAGTTCATCAAGAATGAGTTTAGAGAGAAAACATCCAGCCCCCTGAAAGTGGAAGGCCTATCCTGGTTCTGGTGGAGCATCAGCCTCGCGGCCTTGTACTTGATATTTCGCTGGCTCTTCTGAACCATGTCCGAATGTCATCAGAACTCTGCAAAAGAATTCTGTCCGGATTCATCTTCGGATTGATTCTGTTGTTTCCATTTTTTCCGCCAACGGCAAACGCATCCGACTGGCCACAAATTCTTGGACCGACGCGCAACAGCGTTTACCCGGCTGCCGATTTGAAGAACGACTGGCCAAAATCAGGGCCATCAACTCTTTGGAAAAAAAAGACAGGGACCGGTTGGGCCGGCCCGGTGATCGCGGGTGAACGACTCATTTTCTTCCATCGCGAAGACGATAATGAAGTGATCGAATGCCTCGATGCCCACACGGGCAAAAATCTGTGGCGGCACGCGTATCCAACTGATTATGTGGACGGATTTGGCTTCGACAACGGTCCACGCGCGACTCCCTGTATCGCCAACGATCGGGTTTACACCTTTGGCGCGAACGGCACGTTGAACTGCGTAGAACTCAAGAGCGGCAAGCCGATTTGGAATATTGACGTGCGCCAGCAATTCTCGGCACCAAAAGGGTTCTTCGGAATGGCATGCTCGCCGCTCGTGGACAAGGAACGCCTCTTGCTTAACATTGGCGGCGCTGACGGTGCCGGAATCGTCTGCCTCAATGCCAAGACCGGCAAACTCCTCTGGAAGGCGACGGACGACGAAGCCAGTTACTCGTCGCCTGTCGTCGCGAGGTTTGGCGAAAAAGACCAAGCGATCTTTTTTACGCGCAAAAACCTGTTCGCGCTGGATCCCGCGAAAGGAAAAGTTCTCTGGCAACACAGCCTTGGCCCGGCAATGCAGGCGTCCGTCAGTGGCGCAGTACCTTTGGTGATGAATGGTTCAGTGTTCGCTTCCGCCTCCTACGGAGCGGGAGCCCTGGTTCTGGATGTTAAAGGCAACGAAACCAAGACTGTGTGGCGGAGCGATGAAATTCTTTCCTGCCAATACAACACGGCAGTTTTCCTGGACGGGCATCTTTTCGGTTTTGACGGACGCCTGGATACGGGTCCGAGGCCCGAGTTACGCTGCGTCGAAGTTCGAACTGGAAAAATAAAATGGAAGACCTCTCGTATCGACGCGGGTTCAATCATACTGACGGGTAATAGCCTGCTCATCCTGACCGTAAACGGACAGTTGATTCAGTCCCGGGCGGATACTACGCATTACGAGGAAATCGGCCGCGCACAGGTTCTCGGTCTGGAGGTTCGCTCCCACCCGGCACTAGCGAGTGGCTTGTTTTACGCGCGGGATAAGCGCCAACTCGTTTGCATCGACCTGCGCAAATAAGCCTCGTCACCGGTGGGTTGACGCGTTTTCGCACCGCCAGTCGGTTACCAAATCCGTTGCAACAACCTCTATGTTGCCAGGGATGGAATACTCCCACAACTGCCAACCCGACTGTTAGTGGACAAAACACCGAAAGAAGAATCGGGCGCAGCCGCTGCCTCGCCATCCCGTATGAAGCGATTACTTCTAAATCCCGCTCGCTCGCCCGGAACTCGACAGAAGAATCTCCCTAGAGCGGTCCCGTTCGATTTGATTTCATACTCGACCGCGAAACGCGCAAAACGTTTTTATCCGGCATTACCGACCGGAATCCAAGTGCTTCGAGCTCTTCGCGAATTCTGGCCATTCCATGGGGGAAATTTCGCATCGGGATTCTGGTGGAATGGTCCATCGTGCTTCCTCATTTGACGTTTTCTGCCTTCCGGATCAATTCGGCTCATCTGTCTCCCGATTGCGTTTTCGCTTTTTCAATTCCTGCCGAAGGATGAACTCAATCTGACCATTCACGCTGCGTAATTCATCCTGTGACCAGGCCTCCAGTTCCTTCCATAGTTCCGGGTTGATTCGGAGGAGGAACGCCTTTTTGTTGGGTGAAGCCATGGAAGCGTTACTCGTTGAATCGCCAACCGGCGAAATCGTTTATCTCTCGATTCGACATATTTTTCCCTCAATGCGCGTCAAGGCGATCATACATTGCGAGAATTACCGATTACGGTGCGGAAGATTCGCCGGATAAACTTAATGATACAATGTTCCGGCGTTGATGACGGGGCTCACTTCAGCTTCGGCACAGAGAACAACCAGTAGATTGCTGACCATGGCCGCCTTGCGTTCCTCATCAAATTCCACCACGTCTTTTTCAGCAAGTTCCTTCAATGCCATCTCCACCATACTCACGGCGCCGTGCACGATCTTCGTCCGGGCGGCGATAATGGCCTCGGCCTGTTGGCGCCGTAGCATCGCCTGGGCAATTTCCTGAGCGTAGGCAAGATGCATCAAACGTGCTTCATCCACCACCACCCCGGCTTTGGACAGGCGTTCCTGCAATTCACGTTTCAACCCCTCGGCAACCTCTTCCCCACCGCTGCGCAACGTCACTTCATTTTCTTCCCCATGATCGTAGGCGTAGGTGCTCGCGAGATGACGAACCGCGGATTCACTCTGAATCTTTACGTAGCTCTCGTAGTCATCCACATCAAACTTCGCCTGTGCCAGATCTTTAACCCGCCAGACAACCACGGCTGCGATTTCAATCGGATTGCCCTGTTTGTCGTTCACCTTAATCGTGTCGCTTTGAAAATTTCGGGTTCGAATGGACAATTTGGTGTGAATTTTCGAATAGAACGGATTCGCCCAATGAAACCCGCTTTCCAGCACGGTCCCTTTGTAGGCACCGAACAGGACAAGGACACGCCCCTCGTTTGGTTGCAGTGTAAAGTGCCCGATTAACATAATAATCGCGGTAATGACGCCTAGAATTCCGAACACCAGGCACAATCCTCCAATGGTATTGTTCCCGCCTCGTTGGGCTAATTGTGAGATGCCAAAAATCTTCATGGCAATGAACCCAAAGAGCATCAGAAGATTCAGCGGCAACATCAACCATCCACTGGCAACACTGATCGGCGTATCCTTTGTCACAATTGAGTTTTGATTTGTTTCCATATTGTAGTCCTCGGTTAAGTTGTATCAAATTGATATCACTTTGATACACACCTGTCAAGTCGTTGAACCAAAAAAATCTATTCGTTTCCCTCAGGAAATGAAAATACGGTATTGGTAAAGGAATTTTCCCTGATCCTGATTTTAGAAATCACTCCTCGAAATCGGTCCAACGTCTTCACCCAGTCGGCACTAGTCTCGTAGAGCGACGTATCTCCCACGGTCTCTCCAGTTGCGGCCGTGGCTACTGCCAGGAACACCGTGTCGGTCAGAAAACCGTCTGCCTGGATTTCTACTTCGATGGTTTCCTGGGAAATTCTGACAAATTTTTCCATGTGGCCATCGAGAACGAACATTTTCAATACGCCGGTTTCCTTTTCACGGACCAACTCAAGATGAAAGGCTTCGGAACCGAGTACAATTGCGGTTCCGCCATGTGGAGGCAGATGTTCATGCACTGGTCGCGCGCCAGAGACAGCGGCACTACGAGGATTATCTACCGAGTCCCGACATGCTGCTAAAAACAACACCGTCAAGGCAGCAAGGCAGTTGGCGATGCGATTCATTTTTTTTCGACGGGAGTACCCGGCTTTACCTTCTCTTCCGCCAACAAATTCAACTCCTTCTTCCAGTCCTTGGATAAACCAAAACGAAGGCGAAGCCGCTCAGACAACTCAGGCGAATAACTCCCCTTCCCCGACAATGCCTCAGTCAATTTGGCAACCTGCATATCACGAAAGGGAGGCAATGCCTGCGAATCGAGCTGACCGGGCACGAGCTTATCCTGATATTTATCGTAAATCAGTTTCGCCACGTGCGAATGACCTTCGGCCTGCTCATCTTCACCGATTGCCCGGTACATGTAGTATTTTTCGATAAACCCTTCAACAATGGCTTTGATCTTGAAAACCTTTCCGCCATCCACCTCATCAGTGATGCGTTGATTCACATAATCATCAAGCGACAATTCCACCCAGTCTGCTTCAGGATATCGCTTGCGTAAGTATTCGTACCACTTGGCTGCATCCGCCGGCCGATTATGTAAGTAAAGATTGTAGATCGCGTCAGACAGAAAATTCTTGTGTCCGCGACCTACGTATTCCTTTTTCTCCGGCATCAATTTCTGAATCTCTTCATAGGTAGCGCTGACTTTCGGAATGATGTCAATATTGGGACTGAAATGCACCTCGCCATCGACGGGGTTGACAACAATTCGTCCCCGCTGAAAAGCCAATTGCATGCTCTGCCATAAGGCACGATGCAACACAAGCTGATCGCCTTCCTTTGCTCTTTTCCTACCCAAGTCTGCCCAATAAATTGCGTGCGTTTCCGGCAACCGCCAGTCCAACGGTCCCCACTGTTCGTCGATGTATTTTATCCACTCCGGATCAAGCTTATACTGCTCCTTCAAAACCCGAACCGCTTCCCGTTGTCCCTCGGTTTGTGGATTCAGAAATAACTCGATGGGCGGTCGCCCATTGGGAAAGAAACGCGCCATGTCCATACCAAAAAAGCGCTTATACGCAAAATGCTCCTCCTCACCGAATCGTCCGATTTTGTCGTAGTAGATCCAGGCCAGTTCACGGTACATATCCGCGTGCGTCGGATTGTATCTGATCCCATCATCGCGTAATAATTCGTAGCCCGCCTTCACCCAGTTCCAGCGCTCGGCCGGATCCTGAAAAGTGCGCGAGATGTTGTAAGCCATGTTCCACGCGTGATAGGTCCAAACCGGCGCAAAAGTAGGCTGCAGTTTCGTAATCCAATCACCCAGCGTCAGCGTTTCAAAGTACTTTCCCTCTAATTGCAGTTGATTAGCGCGAATCCACAGAAAATTCACGATGATGCCACGGAAACCACCCAACGCCACGGTCGTGAAGGCAAGAATCGGCGGGGCATTCTCCAGCGGCGCCATTCGGGTAAGATTCAAATCGGCCCGCTGACGATTCAAGCGATCCTGAGTAAAGGAATTGACCATCAACGCCGCCATCGCCGTCACCCAGAGCAGTAACTTGAAGTATCTTCGTTTCATCAATCGTCTCCCGTTACCAGGGCCAGTTCACGTCGGGAAAACACGTAAATACCCACTGAAGCAACCGCTCCGCCCAGAAAAAATACCATGCGCAGGAAAGTGGTTAGAAAGGCCGTCCAGGTTATGTGCTCCCCGGAGCTGAGACTGTCAATTGGCGCTACGCCTCGGGCCATTGACACGATGCCGCTAAGGATATGGAACATCGGGACAATGATGGGATCGACGAGGCGGGTCGAAGTTTCACCCGTTTCGTGATTAACCGCACCGACCGTGCCCTCTTTAATAATTTCCGAAAGCAGTCCCCCCGACATAAACACAATGAGCAACGTGATGGTGAAAAACGTCGCCACGGAAAAGCTAAGAAACCCTGAAGCGGCCAGGCCCAACGCGCCAATGGCGAGCAGCCATGAATAGATAACCCCCAGCCCCTTGAAATAATTGATCCCGAATCCACTTTCCGGG
>CALBIE010000712.1 GCA_937893495.1 uncultured Verrucomicrobiales bacterium
ACGCCATCACCGAGTTGCAGACGAAGTATCCCGGCATCAAAGAACGCCTCGTGGATGATAACGGCGATGTTCGTCGATTTGTAAATATCTACGTCAACGAGGAAGACATTCGTTTCTTGCAGAACCGGGAAACGCCCATCAAAGATGGCGACGAAGTCAGCATCATCCCCGCCATTGCCGGCGGTTGCTGATAAAACCAGCGAAGCATCACATGGCTGCCAAAAAGAAAACCACCGGGAAGAAGGTTGCGAACAGGAAAGCAGCTCGGAAGAAGTCCGTGACGTCAGGCAAACAGATCTCGCGCTACTGGCTTACCTATCCCACGGAACTGATCACCAAACCCGTGATCTGGCAGCTCAGCAACAAATTCAAAGTCGTCACCAACGTGCGTCAGGCCAGTGTCAACAAGGACATCGGAATCGTCTGCCTGCAGTTGGAAGGCGTTCGCGAGGAAATCAAAAAATCTGTCGCCTGGCTGGAGAAACACGGCATCGAAGTCGAGCCAGTGGAAATCGGCGCGATCGCGGGGTAAGCGGCACTTCAAAGCTTCAAGCTCCAGGATTCAAACTCCAAAGAAGCCTCAAGCCTCAATGCCCGATTGGGGCTTTCGAGCGACAGGTTGGATTTGGGAAGCTCGAGTTGCAATTACATTGAAGCTTGGAATTTCTTTCAAATGTCTCACAAGAGCCCCAAAATCGCCGCGTTGATTAAAGGGTTGGAGGGCAGGGGATACGACCCGCATTACCTCGGTTTCTTCGAGTGCTTCAATCGCCAGCAGTTCTACGAGGCGCACGATGTATTGGAGGAACTTTGGCTGCCAAGTCGCCACGGTCCGAACGACCACTTTTTCAAGGCGCTGATTCAACTGGCCGGAGCATTTGTGCATCTTCAGAAGAATCGTCTCAAACCGGCCGGTTCGCTCTTCCGGCTGGCACGAGGCTATTTTGCCGAGTATCCCGCGAGTCATGAGAATCTCGACGTCGCCGCGGTCATCGAGCTGATTGATGATTGGCTGGGTCGGCTGGAGAGCTTCAATTTCGAACAGAATCCGTTGATCGATGACCGCTCTCCGCAGGTGCGCCTCAAACCCGGGGATTGATCGACCTGCCCGCTACCGATGAACCGTCTGCGGAGCGCCGGCTTGCAGCCGGCTTAAACCGCGCACAATCGGCAGCACGGGTCCGATTGGAAGCGAACGCGGTGGATGGCGAAAACGCATAAGCCGGCAACATGCCGGCGCTCCGATCGTTCTGCGACGGTTCCGGAGCGCAAATCGCGACTTTTGCGAGCCGTGCAATCTTCCCCCCCCACCGGTGGAGAGATTTGCTCGGATATTTACTCCGCGCATTGGCCCCCCCCGAACCCCAAGCGCCCGGTCAGGGGACGCATTCAAGCGGTACCCCGGGTAGGAGCGCGAAGGGGTTTGGAGTTCCGCGTTTACGCGGCGAAAAGCGTTCCATTCCGAAGCGCCTGAAGGCGGGACTCCGAACGGGGGCGCGGCGCGAATGCGCCCGAAGGGCGGGTGAGGGGGATTCCGGATTCATGGAGACCCATCGCGAGTTCGGACTCGTGAAATCTCTCCCAGAGTTTTTCGTAACCAATCGATGAGTTGGTCCTTATATTCCGGATGCGCCTTTTCCCAACTGCCCATGCCATGTGCGCCGTCGGGAATCGTGATAAGATCGCATGTGTTGCCCAACGCTTGAGTCTGTTTCTGAAACTTTACCGACTGTTCGTAGGGCACTGCGGCGTCCTTGGTGCCGTGGATGAGCAGGAAGGGTGGAAGGCCTTTCGAAAAATAGGTGTTGGCCGACGCTGAACGCAGGGTCTTCCAGGTTTTGTCATTCAAATCCGTGAGACCGAAAAGCGCGGTCATGGATCGACCCAGCGTGTTGCGGCTCGTCACCTGAAATTCCAAATCGTGCGGGGCGTAGATTGGCACGACCGCCGCCACACTTGTGTCGTCCTTGCCGCGCACTCCGACATACGAAACGAGATGGCCACCCGCGGATTCACCAACAATGGCAATGCGCTCCGGATCAGCTTTGTATTCGGTCGCGTGAGCCTTCACCCAGCGGATGGCGCGCTCGACATCGTCGGCACACGCCGGCCAGCGATGCTTCGGCGCAAGTCGATAGTTGATTGTGAACCAGGTGAAATTCGCCTTCGTCAATGGCTCGAACAGCGGTTTGATGTAACTGGTCTTGGTTCCGTTGATGAAGCCGCCCCCGTGCACAAGAATGACCGTCGCGAACGGGCCTTTGCCGTCAGGAATGTTGGCGTCCAACGTGAGACTGATGTCGCCGACTTTGGCGAACTCAATGTCGGTCTTGAGTTCGGCCAGCGCGGCCGATTGGGTGAACAGCAAACAGGCAAGTAGCAAGGGAGTTTTCATGATTTTTGAGAGGGACTTTCCTTTACCGTGACTCAGGCATTCATTTTGAAGGTGAAGATTGGTTAATTTGGGACTGCCCCTTGCTCGAGTGTGGGCAGACTGTCAGTGTCGTACCCGCGAGAACGAAAGTCTTCCTCAAGGTGCTCCAGAAGCAGCAGGTGAATTTCATCAGGACTTTGTCGCCGGAAGCATGTCGTCGGTCAATGCTTTGCTTTAGCCGTGAAGATTTCGTCCGAGCAAAGTCGTCGGGGTACCACCATCAAATGGGAGTCGATCCGTTTTTTGCGCGGCCCTTCGTACATAAAATCACCCCGCCAGCGGAGTTGAATTGGGGCATTTCTAAAATGCGTGGCGAAACGAACGGCTGCCACAGCTTTCCTTGAATTTGTTAATGAGCGTTTTGTCTGCAACAGGCAATCTGTGGTTTGCAAATCCCCGGATTCAGCAGTGACGTTTGATTTCCATTATCCGATTCACCCGACTCGCTCACGCGGTTCATCGAATCAGGGAGCTTGCGGCGGGCAGGTTGGATCGCTTACGCTGTCAAGCATGCCGTCTGTAGCATTTGACACAACTTTACACGACCGACTGGGCGAACTTGGCCAAAGGGTTCTTGGTGGAGGTTCCATCGACCGCGATGATGCTCGGTGGCTCTTCGAGCTTGAAGGTACCGCTGATATTTTCGAGCTGATTGCATGGGCAAACCGGATTCGCGAGCATTTCAAAGGAAACAAGATTCATCTGTGCTCAATTGTGAACGCCAAGGCGGGTAGTTGTTCGGAAAACTGTAAATTCTGCGCTCAATCATCGTTTTATCAAACGGAATCGCCAAAGTACGGGTTTGTTGATCCGGAACCAGTCGAGGCGGCGGCTCAGGAGGCCAATCAAAATAACGTGACGGCTCTTGGTATTGTGGCCGCCTGGAAGGGGCTCGATGAAGGTCCGATGCTCGATGAAGTCTGCGACCGGATACGCGAGATCAAGGACGGCGGCAAAGTCCGGCCAGATGCTTCGCTGGGGTTAATCAAGAAACAGGAGGTCGCCAATCGTTTGAAGGATGCGGGGCTTGAATGCTACGGTCACAACCTGGAAAGTTCGCGACGATTCTTTCCTGAGCATTGCACTACTCATTCCTACGAGGAACGCCTGGATACGATTGGTTACCTGAAACAGGCCGGCATCAAAATCTGTTCGGGTGGCATCATCGGCATGGGCGAGACGAGACAGGATCGTTGCGACCTCGCCTGGGAATTGCGCGCCATTGGCGCGAACGTCGTGCCGATCAACATTCTCAATCCGATTCCCGGCACGCCGTTCGAAAAAATCGAAAAACTTCCGCCGATGGAAATTCTCAAAACCATCGCCTGCTTTCGCTTCATTCTGCCGCGGCAGGAAATCATGATAGCGGGTGGACGCACGGTGAATCTGCGGGATTTGCAAAGCATGATCTTTGCCGCTGGCGCGAGTGCATTGATGGTGGGCAACTATCTGACCACGTTAAATCAATCGGTGGAAAAAGACCTTCAAATGATCAAAGACCTGGGCCTCGATCCCGATTGGGATGCCGACTTTGCCGACCAGGACGTAATGAATCCGGCCGAGGTCGCGTTGCAAGGTTGAGTAAATCCAATTCTCGCGGCATGCAACCATTGCGTCGCAATCACGGCCGTTACTGCGGCGAGCGAATTCAAATCGACGAGTTGCTGCATACCATACGTGATGCGGCGAAGAAGCACGCGTGGAGCATTGAAGATTTGCCTTACTCTGATGACGGATTGCTGTTGGCTTTAACGAGAACACCTGCGGTGATTCGACGAAGTGTTTACCTGTCCGCCGGTATCCACGGCGACGAACCGGCTGGGCCGGCGTCCGTTTTAAGTCTGCTCACCGAGAACGATTGGCCGGATGATGTTGGAATCTGGCTGTGTCCGTGCCTGAACCCGACGGGATTTCCTCTGAATACTCGCGAAAACAAAGATGGCGATGACTTGAACCGTGACTATCGCCATGCGCGGACTGCTGAAATTAAGGCTCACACGGAATGGTTGCGCCGACAACCCTGTTTCGATCTCGGAATTCACCTGCACGAAGACTGGGAAGCGAAAGGGTTTTATCTCTACTCTCTGAACCCTCATGGACTACCCGATCATGCCGGGGCCGTAATCGATGCGGTCAGCAAAGTGTGCCCAATTGATCCGTCGGCAATCATCGATGATCGTGAAGCCAACGGGGGGATAATTCGTCCGAGCCCGAGTCCGGAAAGCCGGCCCGAATGGCCCGAAGCCTTTTACATGGTACAGGAAAAAACGAAACTGAGTTACACGTTGGAAGCACCGTCGGATTTCCCAATGAAAACTCGCGTAATGGCGCTGAGCGAGGCGGTCAAGGCGTTTTTCAGGCAACCCCAATTATGATGCTGGCCTCACTCAGTAACATCGCGGAGCTCTTCATGCCGCTGGGCTTTATTTGGCTATGCCTGCTCGCCGTGACCGGTTGGAAGTTTTACCGCAAGGAAAGACGCGAAGGGACAGTGGTTCTGGGTATTGTTTTCCTGATGTGGCTGATCGGCAGCACGCCGCTATCAAACGCACTGCTGGGCTCGCTGGAACGCCCGTACGCGGGCATGGAAATCAAACCCATGCCTAAGGTCGATGCGGTGATTCTGCTGGGCGGCGGTTCCTGGCCGTCGCGGTATGAAGCGGGGCAGATGCACCTGAACCGCGCGGGTGACCGCACGATGATGGCGCTGTTCCTGATGAAACAGGGAAAGGCCGATACGTTGATCATCGGTGGCGGAGCCAAGCGAGGGGACGGGCGGATGTGGCGCATGTCTGAAAACGCGAAGAGCTGGATCGAACAGAGCCATTTCCTCGATCCGGCAACGGAGATTATCGCGTTGCCACGATGCAGTGCCACGAAAAACGAGGCGGAAGCCACCCGGAAGGTGGCGATAGAGCGAGGTTGGAAGACGTTTTATCTGGTTACGTCTGCGAATCACATGCGCCGGGCTGCAGGGGTTTTTCGTACGACGGGATTGAATGTAAATGAAGCACCGTGCGCTTTTCAGACACCCGTCAGCCTGATTGGGGCTGATGACTGGTTTATCATCCCTCGGGTGGGCAGGTTTGAGACAATGGCGGATTATTGTCACGAGATCATCGGCTGGTACTACTATCGCCTGCGAGGGTGGATAAACGCCGAGGCCGCTGCCCAAAAAACCCCTTGGTTTAAAAAATAAGCCCGGTATCTTCTCGCGCGCGCCAGTCATGCGCTTTTCTGTTAAAACTGAAGCAGGGAAGGGGATGGCCGGGCCCCGGCAGGCATGGAAATAGATTACATAAGAAATTTCAGCATCATCGCCCATATTGACCACGGGAAAACGACCCTCTCTGATCGGCTGCTCCAAAAGACCGGCATGGTCGCCGATCGCGACATGGGGGAGCAGATGCTCGACGCGATGGACCTTGAACGTGAGCGAGGTATCACGATCAAGGCCCATCCGGTGACCATGTATCACACGGCCAGGGATGGCCATAAATACGAACTCAACCTGATCGATACTCCCGGTCATGTCGATTTCTCTTACGAGGTCAGCCGAAGTCTGAGTGCCTGCGAGGGCGCGCTTCTGATTGTCGACGCGGCTCAGGGAGTGGAGGCTCAAACGGTTGCCAATGTCCATTTGGCGATGAAGCTGAATCTGGCGATAATTCCAATTATCAATAAAATCGATTTACCACACGCCAATGTTGACATGGTGCGGCAGCAACTCGAAGACATTCTGGCTATCCCGGCGGATGAGGCCATCGCCGCCAGCGCCAAAGAAGGAATCGGGATCGATGAGATTCTCGAGGCCATCGTGACCCGGATTCCAGCACCTCGTCCCACCAACGCGCCATCGTTGCAGGCACTGGCCGTCGATTCCTATTTCGATATTTACCGTGGAGTGGTGACCTACGTGCGCGTCTTCAATGGCGAACTCAAAAAGGGACAACAGATCAAGCTGCTCCACAGCAACAAGTCCTACGAGATCAAGGAAGTCGGTAGTTTTAATCCAAAGCCGTATGCGCGCCCGATGTTGGGCCCAGGAGAAACCGGTTACCTGACTGCCAATATCAAGAGTCCTTCCGAGGTTAAAGTCGGTGATACCATCACCGATTCAAGGAATCCATCGCTGCCGTTGGCGGGCTTCCAGGAAGTGCATCCGATGGTGTTCAGTGGGGTGTATCCAATCAACCCGGTTGATTTTGAACAACTCAAAGCGAGTCTCGGCAAGCTGCAGTTGAATGATTCCGCGCTCGTGTTTCAAAGCGAGAGTTCCATCGCGCTCGGGTTTGGCTTTCGCTGTGGGTTTCTGGGATTGCTCCACATGGAGATTATCCTCGAACGACTGCGTCGGGAATATGATATCGACATCATTGCGACCTATCCGAGCGTGATTTATCGCGTAACCATGACGGATGGAAAAGTGATTGAAGTGGACAATCCAGCACAAATGCCGGACCCCACCATCATCGAGTTCATCGAAGAACCAATGGTCAAGGCGTTCATAATTTGTCCCAATGATTATATCGGGGACATGA
>CALBIE010000713.1 GCA_937893495.1 uncultured Verrucomicrobiales bacterium
GTTTCATTTTTGGACACATTTACCCGACTGTGTTTTCCCGGATCGGTTTTCGATTTGGACGATTGCCCAGCGCGCGTGTTCGACGATGAGCGGTTCAAGGTCGTGAGTCGCTCGCTCAAGATACGGCAAAGCGGATGCATCGCCAACGTTTCCGAGCGCCACGCAGACATTGCGCAGGATTCCGCGGCGCTTGGTGCGATACATTGGGGTGCCGCGGAAACGGCGGCGAAACGCCTCATCATCCATTTCGAGCAATTCGATGAGATCTGGCGTCTGCAGATCATTGCGAATGGCCTTTTTCATCAAATTGCCCTCTTTGGCAAAGCGATTCCAGGGACAGACGGCGAGGCAATCGTCACAACCGTAGATTCGAGTTCCGATGGCGCTCCGGTATTCCTCGGGAATCGCGCCTTTCAGTTCGATGGTGAGATATGAAATGCATTTTCGCGCATCGAGTCGGAATGGCGCCGTGATGGCTTGCGTCGGGCAGGCGTCGATACAACGCACACATTTTCCGCAACGGTTCTTTTCGGGAGTATCGGGTTCGAGTTCAAGCGTGGTGATGATTTCGCACAGGAAAAACCAGTTCCCGAGTTCGCGGCTGATCAGGTTGGTGTGTTTGCCGGCAAAACCCAGCCCCGCGCGTTGCGCGAGATCACGTTCGAGAAACGGTCCAGTGTCGATGTACCACAGCGATTTTTTTGATTCGGGCGATTCGTTCTGCAGGCCATTGACAAACGCAGTGAGGGTTTTCAGGGGTTCCGCAAGGACGTCGTGGTAGTCAGTGAAGCGCGCGTAACGGGCGATTTCACCGGTCGAAGGATTCGGGGTCGAGTCGTGGCCGAGATTGCCGGAGGGGTAGGCGGCCGCGAGGCAGATGATGGATTTGGCATCCGGCAACACCTGGGCTGGATCGACTCGTTTATGGGCGTTCCGTTGCAGGTAACCCATTTCTCCGTGCGCGCCCTCATCCAGCCACGTTTCAAAAGCAGCGGCGTAATCCGGTCGGGCAGCCGACGAAAAGCCGCACTGGTCGAATCCCAACTCAAGCGCTCGCTGGCGAATCGCCGCTTTCACAAGTCGGAAAGATTATTGCCCGCCAAACGAAACTGGTGAGCAATATTAGTAGCCAGTTCGCGAACGGATCGCAGTTCCGTGCTGACGAGGAGGTCGGCTTGACGATAAAACGGCTCGCGCAGGGCGAGGAGTTCCTCGATGCGTTTGAGTGGCTCCGGACCCTGCAACAACGGCCGGTGGGTCTGATGGGCGGTGCGCTGATAAATTGCCTGTGGTCCGGCCCAGAGACACACGACGAGCGCGTGTCGCTTGAGTTTTTCGAGATTCCCGGGGTGTACGATGAGGCCGCCGCCGGTGGAGATCACCGTGTTTTCCCAGTCGGCCAGTTCATCTACAAGCCGGCCTTCAAGCTGGCGAAACATTGGTTCGCCGGCGGTGGTAAAGATTTCACTGATCTTCATTCCCGCCTGTTCCTCGATGAGTTCATCGGTATCAATGAAGCGAAACTGAAGATCCGCTGCCAGTTGCCGGCCGACCGTGGATTTGCCGGTGCCCATGAAACCGACGAGGGCAATGTTCTTGATATTTCGGCCGTCACTCACCGGGGGGACCAATAGCTGAAATCCCGGATGGAAGCACGTAGTTTCGCCTGAACCCGTTGACAATTTGTTTTTCCAAATCCGGCCGGTCGGGTTAACTACCTGCGTGGCCGATGATAGCTTGAAGAGTGAAGTTAAATTGCGCGGGATTCCCGTGTCGCGTGGCGTTTGCCTGGGGAAAGTTCTGATCATCGGCAAAAACGCGTTGGAGGTAGAGCCTGGAGCGATCGCGAAGGACGCGGCACCGCATGAATTGGATCGGTTGGAGGGTGCGCTGATGGCAACGCGCCAGCAGCTGACGGAGATTCATTCACGGGTTTCCGAAGCGATGGGCGCGGCTCACGCGGGAATATTTGATGCCCACATTCTCGTGCTGGATGACCCGACTCTGATCGAGCAGGTCACCGAGATGATCGAGCACAAGAGGGTCAGCGCGGATTACGCATTTAGCACGGTTGCCAATCGATTTGTAAAATCTTTGGAATCTGTTCAGGACGAGTACCTGCGCGAGCGGGTGGCGGATATCAAAGATGTTTCCAATCGCGTATTGACGAATCTCCGTGGCGGTGACTTTTACGACGATTTGTCGCACTTGCCGGAGCCGTGCATCATTATTGGTCATGACCTGACTCCCTCCACGACGGCGATGCTCGACAAATCGAAGGTGCTTGGCTTCGCCACCGATGTTGGCAGTAAAACATCGCATTCGGCGATCCTCGCGCGATCGATGCGGATTCCAGCGGTGGTGGGATTGCAGACGGCGAGTCGCGAATTCAAGACCGGACAGACCGTCCTGCTGGATGGCTATAATGGCCTGTTGATTCTCAATCCGACGGATCAAACGCTGTTTGAATACGGGCAACTCGAACGTCGCCATCAAAAGGTGGAGGATCAGTTGCAGGAGATTCGTTCGTTGCCCGCTGTCACGCTCGATGGGACGCACGTCTGTATCTCGGCGAATGTCGAAGAGGTTGCGGATGCCGCGAAGGTGATCAACGCCGGCGCTGAAGGGGTGGGGTTGTTTCGCACCGAGTATCTTTTCCTGAACCGGGAATCATTGCCGAGCGAGGACGAGCAGTTTGAAGCCTACCGGGAGGCAGCGCGGACTTTAAAACCGCATTCAGTCATCATCCGGACACTTGATATCGGCGGAGACAAGTTACCCGCTTATTACTCGATGAAAACGGACACGGCGGAAATGAATCCGTTTCTGGGCTGGCGCGCGATTCGGTTTTGCCTTGCCGAGACCACGATTTTCAGAACTCAGTTGCGGGCGATTCTTCGGGCGAGTGTGGAAGGAAATATCCGGATCATGTATCCCATGATTTCCGGCGTCGAAGAACTGGATGAATCGAACGCGCGACTGGAGATCTACAAAGACGAATTGCGCGTCGAGGGACTGCCCTTTGACGAGGAAATCCAGGTCGGCGCCATGATCGAGGTGCCTTCGGCAGTGATGGTCGCGGATGGCCTGGCCCGGCGCGTCAAGTTTTTCAGCCTGGGCACCAACGATCTCATTCAATACGCACTGGCGGCTGATCGGTTGAATGAAAAGGTCGCTTACCTCTATGACCCGGCGCACCCGGCGATTCTCCGGTTAATCAAGATGACGGTCGATGCCGGTCATCGCAACGGAATCTGGGTCGGGATTTGCGGGGAGATGGCCAGTGATCCGGTGATGGTCCCATTACTGCTCGGACTGGGTGTGGACGAATTGAGCGCCACCCCTCCGCTGGTTCCGCAAATCAAGTATCTCGTGCGTCGCTTGAAAATGTCCGAAGCGAAAGAACTTGCGCAGTTTGCCTTGAGCGCTGAATCGTCCGCAGAGATATTGACCCGTGCCGAGGAACTGGCTGGGTGCATCGCGCCGGAATTGTTCGGAGGCAAGGCATGAGTTTTACCTTTTTTAGAACTGAATCCCGAATCGATAGATAGGAAACAAATGAAAGTACTGATCCTGGCCGCCGGCTATGCCACTCGCCTGTATCCCCTCACACTCACGCAACCGAAGCCGCTGCTGACCGTGGCCGGGAAGCCGATGATCGATTACGTGCTGGATAACCTGGCGCCGATTGCGGAGATCGATTGCGTCTATGTCGTCACCAACGCCAGGTTTGCCGACCATTTTCAGAAATGGGCGGATGACTATAAGACCCGGGCGCCTTTCGAGTTCAAAGTGATCAATGATGGATCCATGGATGATTCGGACAAACTCGGTGCCATTGGCGACCTGCACCTGGTTCTGACAAAGGAACAGGTGGACGATGATCTGATCGTCGTGGCCGGCGATAATTTGTTCAGCGAAAAACTTGGCGCGTTTGGTGAATACTGCAAAGGTAAGGATGCACCGGTTCTGGGGATCTACGATGTGCGCAGCCTTGAGGCCGCGAAGAAATACAGCGTGGTGGACCTGGAAAAGGACGGGCGAATTACCAACTTCGTAGAGAAGCCGGAAGACCCAACGTGTTCGTTAATTGGCATTGCGCTTTATTACTATCCGAAAAACGTTCTTCCGCTGATCGACCAGTACATCAAAGAAGGCGAGAATCCGGATCAACCGGGGCGATTGGTGCAGTGGTTGTATCAAAGGACGCC
>CALBIE010000714.1 GCA_937893495.1 uncultured Verrucomicrobiales bacterium
TCCGCCCGGGCCGTAGTCGTTCGGGCCGGCGTGATCAGTGTCGTCGTAGGGGCTGTGGTCACCGACTTGGGTGATTCTGAAATCGGGCTGACTCGAACAGTGTCAGTAGGCACGTTGGCAACGCCTGGCACCGCTTGGGTCGCACGAGTTGCTTGTGCGCCTATCGGTTTCATCATGAAAATAAGGCGTCCATCGCTGCCGCGAACCGGCCTGTTCTCGTTTGACGGAGTGGATACCTCTGCACCCGCTGTTCGGGTGACTGTTGTTGTGTTGGTAATCGATAGTGGAGCGTAAAATGCGGGGTTCGTTTCCCGGGTTGGGCTCGCTACCGGCCTCATTCGTCGAGAAGACGTTTCTGGAGCGGATAGATTTCCAGGGCTTGCCGGCGCTTTGGCTCCTTGGTCGGGCGCCACCACCGCAACCGTTCTCTCGATCACTATCTTCTTCGCTCTAGCGTCCAAACCATCCGGTGACGGGGTCGGACGAACCGGGCTGGTAGCGGCTGCTGTCGTAAATCGCGCTTGGGTCCCGGAGGCATTCGGGGCGGGACGTATGGCCGGTTGCGTACTGGTGATCGATTGCGGCGAAGAAGCGAATGATTTTGTCGTCGCGGAATCCAGGTTGGCGGGAAATTTTTTCTCCGCCGTAACGCTTGCCTGAGCCAGAGCAGGTGCTGAAGTAACGGCAGCGACGGTCGGCGCTGCTGTCGGTTTTGGCGTTGCTGATACGGGCATGGGTTTTCCGACCAATTCACTTCGTGCAATCTGGCTCGCCACCGGCCCCGCCACCGGCTTGGGAACAGGTGCCGAGAGTGGCGGGTCTTGTGGTTCCATCGGGACGAGGGCGATCGAGGCTGCGGATTGCTTTTGACCGGCACCTGGACTGACAGCGGAAGAATCGCGTTTCAATGGGGGGAGTTGTCCTGGAGTTCCGGCTTCGTCCTTATTCGGCGCGGGCGCGGGAGTCGGCATTGGTTCGGTGACTTTGGCCATCTCCACGGCACCATTCAAAAAATCATTTCCCGGCGCAACCGCGCGGCGGTCCGCTTCCCTTTTGAAGACAAATACAACCAACGCCACTGCGCCGCAGACGCTGGCAAAGAGGGCGAAGCGCGGGATGAACTGGTTCCACCATGTGGCCGGGGCAGATTGCCAGGCGATTGATTTGGCGAAATTCTGTGCTGCCTCCTCCGAGGACCCAAACGGTCGGGCAGCGGTCTTTTGAATCTCATCGTGCAGCATCCGGCGGGTGTTCTTGTGCAACTCCAGCGGCGCGCCTGCTACCTCCTGTCGGCGCATTCGATATTTTTGCAGCATACGCTCAATCTCTCGTTGGGATGTGGATTCCATCGGTCGTATCTATTTGTTTGACGGGGAAATCGGAGTTTTCTCCCGGGAAAATAATTCCCGGACGTGAATCTCAAGTTTATCAAGGCATTTGCTGAGGCGGGAGCTCACCGTCTTTTCGTTCAGATTCAGGGCGTTGGAAATCTCTCGGTAGCTGAGATCACCGAAATACCTTAACTCAATAACCTCCCGGCAGGAGTCACCCAGGAGCTGCATGGCCTGTCCGACCAGCATGACGTTTTCGATGCGAAGCAATTCCTCGTCGGGCCGATCCGATGGACTGGGCGGATCAAGCGAAAGGCCGGTATCGGGGTCCTCGGCATCAAGCGAGGCTGGTTTGCGACCGCCGCCACGTTTGAGGGCGTTCTGTTTTTCGAGGTAATCCCGGGTTTTATTCGACGCGATGCGGAAGAGCCACGTCTGGAACTGACTGTCGCCCTTGAATGACTGAATGTGCCGGATGGCGCTGAGAAAGGACTCCTGGCAAATCTCCTCGACGTCCTGGCGCGTCAGGTCGGAGGCGAGTTGGAAAACGAATCGCCCCACGGGCGCGTAGTGCCGTTCAAATAGCTCGTCCCACGCCACGGGGCTTCCCTGACGACAGGCGTCCAACAGTTTGTCCTCGGCATTGGGAGCCATTTTCCGCAGCATTCTAGCAAGTCCGGGTTAAAAGCGAACCTCGAAAATTGTGATTCTCAGAATTGTTTTTGCCTCAAATCGGGGGACCGTAAGTGGTCAATAAAACTATTTCCCAAAAGCTCATGGACGTGCTTATCCTAGCCGTTCATCGACTAACTTATATGAAGGCTTCAATTGATTTTCGTTGTGTTTCATCCGGACTTAAGCTTCTAGGCACACTCTCCTGCTGCGCTCTCGGGCTCTCAATCGTGCTGACGACCGGGTGCAAAAAATCCGGTGACGCGCCTCCGGCTGAGGCGAAGGGCGGCGATCCGGCAGATCCGGCCGGCCAGGCGGCCACGGCTCCTCCCAAGCCTGCCGCGCCTGCCGTTGAGGTGGACCTTCGCAAGAAGTGGCCGCTCGGGAAAAAACTGATCGTGCAATCGGCTGCGACCTTCGACAGTACTATCACAGCTCCAAACCAGCAGCAGCCGACCCGGCAGATTACCGTGATGGCTCGTGAATTTGCCGTGACCGTTTTGGGTGAACGCCAGGGTGGTGGCTATGAATTGGAGTTGGAGTTTCTTAAAGAGAAATTCCAGATGAACATGGCCGGTCGGGCTTTGGTGAATTTTGATTCGATTGCGGATCCGAAAACCGATCGCGTCAATCCGGGGGCAGCGGCGCTGCGAAAAGTTATCGGGAGCAAATTAAAGTATCTGACGACGGCGGATGGCTCCATCGAGTCCGTGAGTGGCGTTAAAGAATTGAATGCCAAGGCCCTGCGGGGTATTCCGCGAACTGTGTCGCCCTATATCCTGCCGATGTACTCCGAGCAGGCCCTGTTGAAAGTTCCCGACCTTCACACAGTGCTTCCGAACACCAAGGTCAGGCAGGGAGAGACATGGAATTACACCGAAGCGGTCGGGCCGATGAGCATCAACTTCACGGGCACCTTCAAAGGCTTTGAAACAAAGGACGGGATCAAAATGGCAGCCTTGGAAACCAAGGGCGCGTTGGGTGGGGCGGGCGGCGCGGGTGCGGCGCAGGCAGGCGCACAAGGTGGTGACCCAAATAATCCCGCTGGCGATCCGAGCGGGGCACCTGGTGGCGCGCCGGGCGGTGGTGATCCTAACATGGTTGATCCCAGCAATCCGACGGGCGGTAATGGTGCTCCAGGGCCGGATTCAATTACCGGAAAAATTTATTATGATCCGGCGCTGGGGGTGATTCGGGAATTCACGGCAATCAGTCAAATCTCCAAAGAAAACCAAATTCCGGGCGGGGTAATGAAAGTGGTGACTAAAGTGCAGGCTGTGCAAAAAGTCTTGTTCGTCAGCGACGCGGCTCCGGCTGCCAAGTAGCGTGATTTCTTGATACCAATCGTTGGGTTCAGTGGAAAGTCGTCGTCTGGCGGGAGCTTGCCTCTCCGTCCGTTTTTCGGTTTTCGATCCTTATGACGCAATTGTAATTTCTCGAAACAATTGGGTGCCGGGTTGGGTTGGAAGGTGAATGAAATCGAACTTTTGCGGGTTGAAATGGGATAAATCTTCAAAAAGTAGAACATATTTCGTGATCCCTGTAACCTTCGAACAGTTGTCCCGTAAGTAGTCATTAATCTGGTGGTGTTATGAATATGAAAGCTGTTTTGCTCGCTTTATCCCTCGTGGCCAACCTCGCTCTGGCCGTTTCCCTGTTCCGGCCTGCTCCCGCACACTCGCCAGTCCCAGAGGCGGCACCAGCCTCGAAGCCCGATCTCATCCCGGTGACCGAACCTGCAGGCGTGCGGAATGTCACGCAAGTCGTCACTAACACGGTCACTCGAAAGATTGACTGGAGTTCAGTCGAGTCGCCCAATTACCGCGAGTACATCAAAAACCTGCGCTCGGTCGGCTGCCCGGAGGAAACCATCCGCGACATCATCGTCGCTGACGTCAACAAGCTTTACGATCAGAAGCGCAAGGCGTTGCCCGGTGCGAAGAAGAAGTTTGAGTACTGGAAACCGGGATTCGCCTGGGCAATGGGGCAGCCTGATGATATCGAGGCGATGGAGGTACTGAACAAAGAGAAAACCGATCTACTGCGCGCACTGGGCATTGAGCCGGATCTGAAAACGGCAATGTCCACGATGATGAATCCTATGGACAGCATGTTCGATTTCCTTCCGGAGGACAAGAAAGGCCGGATGGTGGAGATGATGATGGACATGCAGGCAAAGATGGCCAAGCAGATGAAAGACGGTGGGCAA
>CALBIE010000715.1 GCA_937893495.1 uncultured Verrucomicrobiales bacterium
GAGGTTCCCGGAACCGGCGGGTCGGAGACCCACCCCACATTCGCCAACCCGTTCGGCGGCAGGTTCGGATCATGATCGTTTCTCCAAATCAGATAGAGCCTCGTCACCTCGGCTGCCACGGCCGAGGGTTATTGAACGGCCTGATAACCAGCGCGAGCCACAATCGCGGTGAATATCAGTCCTTGGCTGCATCCTTCTTCTTTCCTTTCTTGCCGCCCTTTTTCTTTTTCGAATTCGTGTTTTTCTTCCGGTTGCGCCCCTGATGCTCATTGGCCTCGAGTTCAGTTTGCTGCCCCTTGTCGCCCTGTGCTTTCATCCAGGCGTCCAACTGGGTGCGTAGCTCGCCTTTGACGGAGGCGTATTTCGGATCATCTGCCAGATTTCGCCACTCATACCAATCCGTCGTCACATCGTAGAGTTCCACTCCTGCCCGCTCCTGATAACGCCGAACCTTTTCCTGCGCGTCGCCGTCGCCGGCTTCCGCCTTCTTCATCCACGACTGAAACTCGGGCGACTTGACGCACGCGTTACGAAACTGCATCTCGGGCGTGAGGTTGAGGATGTATTTGTAACGCTCCGACCGTACGGAACGAATGCCGTAATAGTCGGAACCGTTGATGATGCCGCGCGTGGTCATCAGGCCGAAGACGTAATCCTTGTGTGTCGTCGCCTTGCCCGTAAGCACAGGGATGAAACTTTTTCCATCCAGCGCCTTCGCCGGTTTGGTGCCTGCGGCGCTGACAAAGGTCGGCAACACATCGACGTACTCGACCATGGCATCGGTCACGGAGCCCGCCTTCACCTTCCCCGGCCAACGCACGATCATCGCGCTTTGCAGCCCCGTGTCGTAGCAGGTCCATTTGCCGAACGGCATGCTGCTACCCTGCTCACTGACCACCATCACCAGCGTGTTGTCCGCCAGGCCATGCTTGTCCAGCAGCGCGAGCAGTTCGCCCACCTGCCCGTCGTAGTACGTGATCTCAGCGAGATACTTCGACATTCCCTGCCGTGTCTCCGGCGTGTCCACAAAATAAGGCGGCAGCTTGATTTTGCCCGGCGGATACCGGGACGGGTCACCCTTGTTCCACGGCGTGTGCGGTTCATTCGAGCAGGCGAAGAGGCAGAACGGCGTCTGCGATTCCTTGCACTCACCAAACAGTTTGTCCACCGCCTCCATGTCCGGATTGTTCTGCTTGCCGGAGTACTCGAACGGAAACACCTCCTTCGGACTGACATGCGTCTTGCCGCTCAATGCGACGCGATAACCAAGCGGCTTCAGGTAATGCACAATGCTCTTCGTGCCATCTTTCGCAAATGTGTGGTTCGGATACGCCCCGCTCTTTACGGGATAAAGGCCGGTGTAAATATTGTGCCGGGTCGGAGAACACATCGGCGCCGCCTGGAAACAGCGCGTGAACCGCATTCCATCGGCCGCCAGCTTGTCGATATTCGGCGTGTGCGCCTGTCCGCCGTAACAGCCAAGATCCCGATGCGTCATGTCATCGGCGATGACGAAGAGGAAATTGGGTTTGGCGGCAGCGGACTCGGATTGCGTCGGTGCAAACAATCCGCCGCCAATCGTGAATGCTACTACGAGGGAAAAACATGGACTACGCATAAGTCAAAGCATCGCGGAGTAGCACCGGGCGTGTCGATTCCGTTTTGCCCTGCGCTGGTTGGAGTCCACGCCTCAGGACCTGCTGCCGGACATTCCGGGCGAGAATTGATTTATCCGCTGAGGAGCGCCGGCTTGCAGCCGGCTTTGCGCATGAAGAAACCGAACACGCCCTTCCTTTCGAACGCAATAAGCCGATTTCAAATCGGCGCTCCGCTAAAATAAAAACTGCCGCCGGATGCAACCGGTTTGGCCGGCACCAGTTGGAGTTCACGCTTCACACAATCTGTTCAGCGTGTTTCCTGAACAACCTGAAAGTTTGAACTTCAACAAGTTTCCGTCGCGCCCCAATCGACCTAAACTACCGGTCGTCGCGTCCTGAGTCGGTCGGCCTCTCGCGAACAACAGCGGGTTCCTTCGATTGAGTGGGGTAACTTTTATCAACGGCCTCACCGCCGATGCCCAAACGCCGATTCTCCTCGATGGCCCGTGCGAAAGCCTCCGTGGCGATTTCATCGACCTGGCGATGCCACTTGGCATTGCGCAGTTCGCTCACTGTTGCGACTCGTTTCAGTTCACCGTCTTTCATGTGCGGACCCTGACTTGAAACTCCTTCCATAGACGTTCATTGGCAATAAATATTTTTGCGCCGAAGCCTTTCGCCACCGGCTGATGTCCGCTTCGGCCGTTGTGCAGCAATTGCCAATCGTCCGCCAGCGGCCGGAAAAGATGCCAGAAGTTCCAGTGCGCCCGCAGAAAGCGCCGTTGAATGTCTTCATCCGGCACGTCATGCCCGCCCTTGCGCACCCGCAGGGCCACGCGTTCCGCGCTCATCGCGACGCTGGCAATCGAGACGAAGATCAACTCGATTTCGTATCCTGCCTCGCGATATCGCTGCATCACCCGATGGAAACTCCGTCCCGACAGGGTTGTCTCCACAATCACGTTATCCCGGCGCTCGCGACACTCGCCCAGACGTTGAAGGAACAATCGACCGGCCTTTACGGCGACGGATGCCACATCGTCGGGGCACAGTTCATACGCCATCGCGTCCGCGCCAAGGTAGATAAAATCTTCCCGCTCGCGGTAGGTTCCGATGAGGGTTGTCTTGCCGGCCCCGTTCGGCCCTCCCACGATGATCATCCGTGGTTTCACGAGACAAATCTATCGCCGCCGCCAGGTCGCGGCAAGTCTGTCAATTTCTGTTCCGCAGCAATTCACCAACTGATGATCTGCACCCATGTCCAAGGCCAAAATCGATGCCTACATCGCATCCAAACCGGAATGGGCGCGGCCAATCCTGAAAGGGATAATGGATTGCCGACGCGAAGAAAGCGGAGACGCGGCTTCGTCGCATTGCAAAAGCGATGGAGGCCCTCCGGTCAAGCAGGAAGACGCCCTACAGTTGTTAACGGACCGTTAAAGTGTAGCAGCCGACGTGAGGAGGCTCTGATCTCATTAGTTTTTATCCGAAGGAGTTTGAGCCTCGTTACCTCGGCTACCAAAGATTGAGTTTTTGAACAAGCTGTTGAGCGGATTTGGTGCGCGAGATTTGTAGGCCGGGTGCCCCCACCCGGCGTGCCATGTGGTACGCTGACATTTCTTGGCGGACTGTCGGCAAGGCGCATCCCAGATTATCGCAAGTGCAGAAACGAGCAATTGTTCGAGATCGCGAACGCCGGGTGGGGCACCCGGCCTACCGGGTCACTGCCACGCGACTGCACTATCGCTCGCCGCTAAATGTCTCCGGGCCGGGTGGTGGTGTTGCGTCGCGTAACTGGTTCAGGGTGTAAACCACCATCGGATTCCAAACGGTGTCGCCGTCCTGCGCCGCGATGAGTTTCAGATTGAAGCGATACACCCGCCAAGGCACGACCTCGTCCAGCGTCAATGAAACGGTTTTGCCATCGTTTGAAACAACCGCCTTCGTAATCGTCACCTTGGTTCGTTCGTGTTCGGGCGAGCCGTATTTTTGATGGTAACGGAAGTAGAATCGTTCCAACGCGTAGTTCTCCACATCACCCGCAATGGCGGCATCAACCGGCTTTGTAAAGGTCAGGTCGAAGCCGGCTTTCGTCACCTTGATGGTGTGCAGATCCATCGGCGTCTTGCCGTTCCAGGTGATGCGTTGGATTCCGGCGTCTCCCACCCACGAGAGCTTTTCCTGCCCGACCCACAGCGCGCCGGCCTTGTCGAAGACGAAGCGGTTGTTGCCGATGCGCAAGCCGGCGCCGTGATAAAACGGAACGCATGCGCCCTGATACTCGCCGTTCACCTTGTCGAGCATCACCCGCATGATGCGCGGCTGGTTCATCTCGCCGATCAACAGTTGGCCGGCAAAGGGCCCAAACTTTCCACCGGTGCTGTCGATGAGCGGCTGCGTCGGGCTGTTGGCCATGCTGCCTTGAGGAAACATCACCGCCGCGCGCGTCCGCATCCTGTCCAGTTCAGCCACAGGAATCTTCAACGGATCGCCCCGCTGCCAATCCTTCGTCCAGACCAGGCTGGCCGGATGACCGTGGAAATGATCCTTCCGCACATGAAACAACTTGCTCGCGCCGAGCCAATCACCCTGATTGTCCGTCACCCACAAGTCACCGCTCGCGTCGAATGCCAATCCATTCGGTGAACGGAAACCGGGCGCAAAGGGCGTCATCGTTCCATCCGGCGCGACCTTCAGGACCCATCCGCGATACGGCACGGCGGAATACATCCGACCGGCGAGACCTTTGACTTTCTTCCAATCCTCTTTGAATCGTTCGCGCGACAGGCCGTAGTGGCGAAACTCCCCGCGTACTTCGTCACGAACACTCGCGCCGTTCGAGGCCACATTCAGCCCGATGTAGAAATTCCCCTCAGCATCCCGCGCCGGGCCGAACGCGAACTCGTGGTAATTGCCAGACATGCCAAACGCATCCGTCAACGTTTGATACACGTCCGCCGCGCCATCGCCATCCGTATCCGTCAGGCGAGTCAATTCCGGCCGCTGCATTATGACGACTTCGCGATCGCTGTTCGCCACGACGCCAAGCGGCTCCTGCAATCCCTCGGCGAACAACTTCCAGGTCTTCGTCTTCGGATGGTACGTATAGACCTCGCCGCGATGGAAACAGGCAACCAATCGGCCATCCGGCATGAAGTCGAGTCCGCCGACCTGCGGGTCGAGTCCCTTTGGCGCGGCGATGTTTTCAATGGTGTAATAATTCGCGATGGATGGCTGGGCGGCGGATAGATTGACTGCAACTGCCACGACAAATGCGATGAAAACAAAAACTGCCGAAGGCATGCGATGCAGTAGGGAGCGCGGGCACCTCGCCCGCTGTGGGCCGCGCCCTCGCGGACCACTTCCGGCGCATTCAACGGTCGGAGGCGTCTGGAAACTGCGAACGCGCTCGCGCCAACCGGCGAGGGTGCCGGTTGGAAACGCCCGAGGCGGGCGTGCTCCCCTTCGTATCCCGGATTGCAAACATTCCGCTGGATTCATTCGGCACCTCCATTCTCCGCCGCCCGCGCCATCGTAATCGTGAGTTCCGCGCCGAATCGCGCATCAATTGCGAGCCGACCGTTCTTGAACTCGCCCTTGTCCGCACTCAAATCAATCCCGCCTCCCGTATCCGCGATGAACTGCACGCGGGAATCGGTTGAACCGATGGTGAACTTTCGCACCAATCCATCACCCATTGGTCGAGACATGATCAATTCGCTTACCTCCACACGATTCACCGTGTATCGAAATTCCGGATAACCGTTCAACATCCGATAGCCTTTGAACTGAACGGCCGGCGATGCCGCGCGGCCAATGCGCAGCGGGAAACTTTCACCCCCGCGCCAATAGATTTTTCCCAGGACCTTTGCCAGGCCATTGCCATTCGCCCGCCACACCGGCCATGGGTCGAGGAACTCACCGCTCCACGCGTAGCGCAACCGGCATTGCCCGGCGTCCCAGCAGTAGGCTTGATTATTTGCGAGGGCAACGGCGATGGCTGCCGGTCCTGCATCCGGCATGAATATGCGATACATCAGGGGACGTTTCTCACCCCAGGCATGAAATGATTTCTTCGCGCCGGTCACCGAGTCCACCATCTTTGCCTGCGGTGGAATGTTCGGGTCATCCGCCAGCGCCGGCATCTTCGTCCCCACGTAAAGCGCGCCATACATCACGAGGCCGTGTCCCGGAAACGTGCAGACATACGGGTAAACGCCGGGCTTCGTCGGCGCTGTGAATTCAAACTGATCCTTGCCTCCCGGGTTGAGCAACTTCGACGCGGCGAGAATGTCCGGTGATTTCGGGATGAACCCCTGGTTCAATCCGTCGGGTCCAAGCAACAGCGCGGCTGTTACCACTGGCATCCGTTTCCCTGGTTTTACAAACTGGAGGTTGTGCGCCATCTCGTCGGGATTTTCGAACTGAATGACAATTTTGTCCCCGGGTGCCGCGGTAAACCGAGGCGGGACAAATTGCATGCCCGTCTTCACCCCGATTGTCTGTCGCACTGTGGCCGCATCAGCCGTAACTGCTCCTGCGAATATAATCAACATCAGGGCCACCGCCCTCGTGCTCAGCTGAATCATGCGCGCGAGCTTACCGGGATACAGCGGAAGGGCAAAGCATTGTAACCGCAAGTCAATCCAATGATTTCTGCTGCGCCTGCTCATAGTCCTCCGGCGTGTCAATCTCGACCCAGTCCGTGGATTCCTCAAAGTCACACCAGATGTCGTGATGGGGGAAAAATCGCGCGAGTAGATGCTCCCAGTTCAGCAACCAGTTGGCCTTTTCGGCAAGGAATTCACGCCCCAGATTCAGCAGGGCCAGACGGTGTTCGTTGCTGAACTTGAGAATGCCAAACGCCTCGCCGACAAATCGGTATCGGGCCAATTCCTCATCCGTCACCGCCCGCTTGTCAACGGTCATGCGCACATGATTCCGTTCATCCACCAGGGCCTTGGTGCATTCGATGTCGTCCAGGCCGGCCGTGCCGACAACCACGCTGCTCTCATGCGCCCCATCAATGAATCGCCGGAGGATATCCGGCGAATAAACAAGATCGCCGTCAAAGATCAGCACCGGACCCTTGGCAGCCTCGATTCCCATGAACAATGACCAGGTGTTGCCCTTGGTTTCAAAATCATCATTCGCAACAAACTTGATATCCAGATCCGCCTGAAAAGGCAAAGCGGCATCGATCAGCTTCTGTTTCCGATATCCAATCACGAGCACAACCCGGCGAATTCCCACCCGTTTGAACGCCTCCAGATGCCGATGTAGAATGCTTCTGCCACCAACCGGCAGCAGGCATTTTGGATCGTCGGTCACGGAGCTGATTCGGCTTCCGTATCCCGCGAGTAGTACGACGGCGGTGAATTCATTCATCGAGTTGCTCTGTACAGAAAAAATTTCAAACTCCAAATCCAAAAATTCAAATGCCAATGTCGTCGCGGGGGCACGATTGACCCGGGCGGCTTATTCAGGCTCAGAATTCCGGACATCCGAAGCCTCCTTCATATGTTGGTGCAGTTCGGAAATCGAGTGTTCCTCGGCGACGATTAATCCCCATCCGGTGAGCCCGAACACCAATTCGCGTCCGCGGCGAATCAATGCGTAGGAGACGCCGGCCGCGGCGGGGAGTCCAAAAATGTGGAAAAGAAACATCACGCCTGATTCCTGCACGCCGATCGAACCCGGGGAGAACATCCCCACGGCTTTTGAGACTGCGATGAATGCCTCCAGCGCGTACGCCTGTTGCCAGTCGAGCGGAAAGCCAAGCAGGTGGCTGACTAAAAATATTTCCATCGTGTCCCCCAGCCAACCCATCAGGAATACGAGGGTGCATCGGCATGCCTGACCGGGTTCCTCGCGATAGAACCGGCGAACGCGGTCATCCATCTGGCTGAATCGCTCCTCTTGTTTTTCCAGTGCCGCAATTTTGAAATGCAACAAGCGGGTGAGAACGAGAACGGTCCGGAAGATGCCGCGTCGCTGTAGCCAGAATAGCGCCCCAATGGCCACAAACGCCAGGGCGGCGACTGTCACCATTCCCTGTTTCGCCGCCGAACCGTCCGGCAGGTATGGCAGCCCGGCGACGGCGCCACCGGCAATGAAAATGACCATTGCCAGTGTCTGGCATGATTTGGAGACGACCGACGCCGATGCGCTTACAGTCGGACTGACACCTCTCTTGTGCAGCAGGTAAACCTTCACCGCTTCGCCGCCGACGTAGGCGGTGGGCAGGATGTAATTGAGCGACTCGCCGCACCACCGGATGCGGAGGTAGGTGAGGTAACGGATCCCCGGCAATCCCGTCCGGCCGAAGGAAAGTTTCCAGCCATACGCGTCGATGACGTAAACAATGAAGAACGGGATTGGTACGAGCAAGCCGCGCCATCCGAGCTGTCGGATGTTGGCCCAGATTTCCGAGGGGTCGATGTGATAGGAGAACCATCCGAAAACCGCCAGGCCAAGCAGCAGGAAAATCGCGCGCCAGGGTAACTTCATTCTGCTCTGCCGTCCTTCCGCGGTCCGCTAAACAACTGCACACTCAACGCCAGGATCCAGAACAGGTGAACGCCGATTCCCACCATCCACAGGAACAACGTCAGTTGATCCGCGATAGCCAGCGCAAGCAGGATAACCGAAAAGTCACGGTTGGTTGTTTTGTCGATCAGCTTTTGCAGCAAAACATTCTCCCGATTTTTTGGAAGTAACATTCCGCGCAGCACGACAATGAACGAGATGATTACGCCAATGGACGCGCTGGCTGCGAGTCCGATGACCGTAGCACCCACTTCAGGGCGCCAGAGTCCGACGCCGAGTCCGACGAAGACGGCGATATGCACGACCTGGTCTCCCACGATGTCGAGCCATTTGCCTATGGACGTTTCTTTGAACGCGATTCGCGCAACATCTCCATCCACACAATCAATAATGGCTGACACTTGCAGCAGTAACGCGCCGCAGATGGCGTCCCGATAATTGCCGCCAGCCAATAGCCAGCCAGCGAAGACGCCGAGAATTGTTGCGCAGACGGAAATCTGGTTGGGGGTGATGGCCGTGCGTATCAGCACCTTGCTGAACAGCCGCCCGATCGGTCGGTTGAACCAGGCGTCCACAGTGCCATCCGATGAACTGGTGATAGATCTCCATAGCGCGTTTTCAGCGAGACGCGCGGATTCGTTGTCAGCGACGGGAATGGCGACGCCGGTCGCCTCAATCTTGTCAAGTTTATCGAATCGTTCCGGCAACGAGCCGCCGTCAATTTCGTCGGCCTCTCCGCTGTTGGCGATGACGCCAATGGGCAGAAGCGTTCCGTTTTTGTGGACGAGCCTGCTGTTGCCGACGATGACCCTTTCAATATCACTCGCCTGCACGAGCACGGCGCTGGTCATCGCCAGTAGTGGTTGGCCACCGCCTGATACGGAGGTGGCGATTTCAAACGAAGCGCCCAATGCCCGTGACCGTTTGAGCGATGGTAGATTCCCCAGCCCGACGATTTGCACGGTCTCGCATCCCGCCCGATGCGCGGCTACGACAAGTCGGTCGAGCAGCGGCAAACCGGCAACCTCCAGAGCCGCCGTGTCAGGATGGCAAAAAATCACGGCCCTCATCTTGATAAGGATACCGTCGAGATCAATACCGTTGATTCAACCTGATTCACGTGCCGATGTTGTAGGGGATTCAATTCAAATTCACAATAAATTGACGGCGGCCCAGTCGCGCATTGCCTAAATACCTTTTCCTTCGATTGAAAACTGCTCAAAGTTTCGCCGGTGACGAAAACGAAACAGTTTCGCGAATTGCTGCAATCCGGGCAGGTGGAATTCCTGATGGAGGCCCATAATGGTCTCAGCGCTAAGATAGTGCAGGAGACGGGTTTCAAGGGCATCTGGGCGAGCGGACTTTCCATTTCGGCCGCGTTGGGCGTCCGCGATAACAACGAGGCGAGTTGGACGCAGGTGTTGGAAGTATGCGAGTTCATGAGTGACGCTACGGATATTCCCATCCTGCTCGACGGCGACACCGGATACGGAAACTTCAACAACATGCGGCGTCTCGTTCATAAGCTCGAACAGCGTGGTGTCGCGGCGGTCTGCATTGAGGACAAGCTGTTTCCCAAGACCAATTCTTTTATCAAAGGCGAGGCACAACCGCTCGCCGACATGGATGAGTTTGCAGGCAAGATCAAGGCCGCCAAAGACGGTCAGACAGATTCCGATTTTTCCGTAATTGCCCGCCTGGAAGCCTTCATCGCGGGCTGGGGGCTGGATGAAATGTTACGCCGCGCCGAGGCATACCACGATGCGGGCGCTGACGCGTTGCTGATTCACAGCAAAAAATCCACGCCTGATCAGATTCTGGCATTCGCGGAGGCCTGGAAGAATCGCTGCCCGCTCGTCATCGTCCCGACGATGTATTACAGCACGCCCGTCGAGATCTTCGAGGCGGCCGGCATCAGTATGGTGATCTGGGCGAATCACAACGTCCGTTCTGCTATTCAGGCGATGCAGGAAACCTGTCGCCGAATTTATCAGGAACGGTCATTGACCAATATCGAAGATGAAGTGGTCTCTGTAAATGAAGTGTTTAGATTACAGAACGCGGCCGAACTTGCCGACGCGGAGGGTCGCTATCTTCCGCAGCGCGCGGACGCGACCAACGCGATCGTGTTGGCGGCCACTCGGGGTGACGAACTCCGCGAGTTGACGATCGAGAAACCGAAAACCATGGTCGAAGTCCATGGCCGGGCAATTCTGCATCGGCTCGTCAGTCAGTTTCGCAAGGAGCAGGTAAAAAACATTACCGTCGTTCGCGGCTTCGGCAAGGAGCACGTCAGCGCGCCCGATGTCCGTTTTGTTGACAACGATTCGTATGATTCGACCGGTGAATTATTCACGTTGAATACCGCCCGTGACCAGCTTGCGGGCGAGACCATCGTTTCCTTCGGCGATATCTTGTTTCGACGTTATATTCTCAGCAGCCTGCTCGACATCCAAGACGACCTTGCTATTGCGGTGGACGGCGCCTGGACAGAACGGCCGAATCGCCTCGGATTTCAGGATCTGGTCGAGACCAGCGCGTCGCATTCGCTCGATTACACGACCGAAAAGGTCTGGCTGACAAAGATGGCTCCCGCTTTCGAGGGTTCCGAGCCGAATGGCGAATGGATTGGTCTGTTGAAGGCTACGGCAGCGGGAAGCAAGATTCTGGCCGCAGCTCTGGAAGAACTCAGCCTGCGGGATGATTTCGATTCACTGCACTTCTACCACCTGTTCAATCACCTGATCGCGAAGGGGCAGAAGATTCGCGTTCTGTTCATCAGCGGCCATTGGCTGGATGTGGACAACCTTGACGACCTGGCGAAGGCGCAGGCTTTCTGAGTCGGCACCATGCAGTTGAAACAGTCGGAGCGCGGCATTCATGCCGCAGAAGCATCCGTTCCAAGCCGACGGTTGCGCCCGTTCCCCGGTTGTCGGGACCAAGCGCCACCTTTTGTGCGAGGGTCCCTGACTCAGGATCGCGAGAGCCAATTCGCAAATCCACGCTTCTGCGGACTGTCTGGATTCGGCCAAGCGGGCTGCTGCATCGAATTATTTCTGCGTGGGAATCTGCATGTCCAATCGCTTCCGATCGCGCAGGACAGTGACGGGAACCTTCGTGCCGGGTTTCTTCTCGTTCAGCTGGAACTCGAACAATTGCGTTTCGCTGAGTTTATCGGTTCGCCCTTCAACGGCGACAATGATGTCGCCTTTGCGGAATCCGGCGCGCTTGGCCTGGGCGTGTTCTCCGTATTGACCAACGTGTTTGGCGAGCAGAGCAATTTTATCCGAAGCGATATTCAGCTTTCTTCGCTCGGCGTCTTCAAGTTCGCCAAGCAGCATGCCGCCAAAAGCCATGCGACGCAGGTTCCACGAACTGACACGCCAGGAGATGTCGGATTTCTTTCGCCAGCCCGGTGGAAGCGTTACCGTGATCGGAATCAGTTTTGCGCCGCGAAAAATCTCGGCGCGCAGTGTGTCCGTGCTGCCGGCATGGTGCAGGACCCATTGGACATCCGCGATGGAGATGATTGGCTGACCCTGGAGTGAGGCAATTTCGTCGCCGACTCGAATGCCGGCTCTCGATGCGATCGTGCCGGGGCTGACAGCCGTGACCTTTGCTTTCTCTTTGGGATCAAGCTTCAGGCCGATAGCCTGCGGCAGAGGGTAGGGGAAGAGAACCTCGTCAGGCATGGGCTTGCCAGCCGCCCGATAAGTCTGTCGGTCGGCGTCGCGAATCTGGTGGCAATGAATACAGCTACTGACGATGTTCTTGCCGCTGTTGTCGAGCACACTGGTGTATTTGCCGGAGAGCGATGGAAATTTCTCCGGCGTGGGGTATTTCGGTTTTGATGCGTTTTTACCGGTAAGCGCGGCGCGATTGGCGGGATACACCTGATGCAGCGTGAGCGCGGCTTCCATTGCCTTGGCAAGGCTATCTACCGAAATATCGCGGTCGGCTTCCTTTGTGTCCGATCGTGTTCCATAGCGGCCATAAATGGTTTTATCCGCATTCAGGAAGAAAACGGCGAAGGTGAGATCGTAGTCGAATTGGAAGAGGCTCAGGTCGAGGCCATTGCCCTGAATCAACCGGACGGTGACAAATTGCTCGGTCAACTGACCGATTTTTTTGTCGTGACGAACAACCTGCTCGTCGATTCCACGGCAGGCCACTCATGGGACGCACCGGAGCACGACCATGAGGGGTTTGCCCGTCAGGCGCGCTTCGGTGAATCCCTGTTTGAGGTCGTTGTAGATCCATCCGCCAGCCGCTTGAACAAAAGGCTGGTCGCCACGGACGCGTAGTTCGCGGTTTTCACCGGCAGCCTGTCCGGATGCGGTCAGAGCCAGTGCCGAGAGAATGAATAAGAGTCTGCGGAGCATGTATAAAATCTGGAGACTCGTGGAAAACTTGCAAGCGTATTCGGAAAGGCGCGGCGGAGCGGTGCGTCGCGCCGATTGAATGACGGTGACGAAAGACAAGAACTGATAAATTTCCGAAACGGATTGGCTGGCGATGGCATCGGCAGGCCGGAAGCCCGCACCACGTAGCGCAGGCGTCTCGCCGGTGGGAGCGGCGGAATTGCCAACCGCCGCTTCCGGAATACCCTGAGCGTTGTCAAGCTGGCAACGGCTTCAGGCAGGCTGGAAGCCCGCGCCACGGGTCGGTCAGATAAATGGCGTAACACCCGGCTTGGCGACCGGCGGCACGGGCAGGGTCATGTTCCAATCGAGTTTCTCGGGTACGATTCGATGCTTGGAATTCAAGATCTGGTTCCATGTCAGTTCCTTGCCGGTGTAGGCTGATTCGCGGGCCATAATTCCCATCAAGGTCGAGTGAGCCATGTATTCGCCATTGTTGGGTACCTCGCCCTGGCGCAACAGGGAATACATCGAGTCATGCTCGAGTTGATGCATATCCGTGCGGCGTTTGGCCAGTCGTTGAGGGTTCTTGCCGGTGATCGTGAACTGCATCAGGTTGGCAACTCCTTCGGTGCCGTACGCCCGATCCACAAACGTGCCATCGCAGCCGGGTTGATGTCGTGTGCCGGCATGGTATCGAAGACCGTTTTCATACTGAAATGAGGCGTTGAAATGGTCGAACACGTGACCGAACTTTTCTTCCGTGCGCGAAATGCGGCCGCCTGAACACAGGACGCTTTCCGGGTAACTGCCGATGAGCCATGACATTTTGTCCAGCTCATGGACGAACTGCTCCACGATGAAATCACCCGATAGCCAAGTGAAGTAGTACCAATTGCGAATCTGATACTCGAGATCAGTCCACTCGGGCTGGCGTTCGGCCATCTTGGCGACGCCTTTGAGATAACGAGTGGATTCACAAGTGACCAAATTGCCGATGGCGCCTTCCTGAATGGTCTTGATCATCGACCTCATGCCGGTCTCGTAACGCCAGCACAGGCCGGAGACGACGGCCAATCCCTTCTGCTTCGCCTTTTCGTTGGTGGCAAGGACGGACTGGACGCCGGGCACGTCCGTGGCGACGGGTTTCTCTGCAAAAACGTGCTTGCCGGCATCGATGCAGGCTGCGAAATGTTGCGGTCGGAATCCCGGTGGCGTGGCGAGAAGCACGATGTCCACGCCACTGTCGAGAATCTGCTGGTACGCGTTGAGTCCGGTAAAGCGGCGCCCCGGGGCGACGTTTACGCGGTCCTTGTGTTGTTTCCCGAGAATATTCGCCGTTTTCTCAATCTGCTCCGGGAACATGTCCGCGAGCGCCCACATCTCAGTGTTGCTGTCAGCGTTGAGGGCCTGGTTGGCGGCACCGGTTCCGCGTCCGCCACAGCCGATGAGGCCAATCTTGTATTTTTTGGCGAGATCCTTTCCGAATGTGACGCTTGGAAAGGCGAGTTGCGTAGCCAGGGTTCCGCTGGCGACGGCGGCAGACGAGCTGTGGATAAAACGGCGGCGAGAAGTGGACATCGAGTCATTCATTGGTGGGGAATTGGACTGCTCGCCAGCTTGTTGAATTCAGGTCCCCGGACAGGATCAGGGCCATGAATCCGATCAAATCTGGCCTTGTTATTGCTTTCGAAACATGCACGAATCAGGCAAAACTAAACTCTGCACATTTGAAAATGAAAACGAATTCAAAACTCTTCTTTATCCGGAAGGCTTTTACGCTCATTGAACTTCTGGTTGTCATTGCGATCATTGCCATACTGGCGGGCATGCTGCTTCCTGCCCTGAGCAAGGCGAAGGACAAAGCCTACACGATTCAATCGCTTAATAACGTCAAACAGTTCAGTCTGGGTATTGCCATCTATGTGACGGACGCGACCAAAATAATGCCCTACTACAATGGCGCGATTAACAACCAGAATTTCTGGATTCCAGTCCTGAGGACGAACTATCTCAATGATCCAAAGGTTTGGATGTGTCCGAAGACGACTCGTGGCAGTACTGGCTTTGCCACGTTTTCCACTGATCCGCTTCCCGCATATGCGGCTTGGTATGGAAGTGCCGCATCGTTTATTGGCGGAACCATGGGCAGTTATGCGTTAAACGGGCATATTCAGTCGCGAA
>CALBIE010000716.1 GCA_937893495.1 uncultured Verrucomicrobiales bacterium
TGGTTACGGTCCGGTGCTGATTTTCTGCCTGCTGTTCGGCATGGGCGGCGCTTTCATTTCACTCCTCTTCTCAAAGACGGCGGCCAAATGGATGATGGGAGTGCGGGTTATCCCATCTGATACGTCCGATCAAAGTCTTCGCGAGTTGCTTGAAACCGTACATCAATTTGCTCGCCGCGCCAATCTACCAGGACTTCCTGAAGTGGGTGTTTACGATTCCCCGGAGATCAACGCGTTTGCCACGGGGCCCTCGAAATCAAATTCGCTTGTGGCAGTCTCAACCGGACTGTTGCGGCGAATGGACCGTTCAGCGATCGAAGGTGTGCTGGCTCATGAAGTGGCGCACATTGCCAATGGCGACATGGTGACGATGACGTTGATCCAAGGAGTGGTGAACGCCTTCGTGTTGTTTCTCGCCCGCATCTTTGCGTTTGGCGTCAGCGCGGCTTTGCGCGGTCGTGACGAATCCGGGCAAGTAATGGGCGGCGGCTTTTTCATGCATTACGTTTTTGTTTATCTGTTTGAAATTGTCTTTACCGTCTTCGGCGCTGTTTTGACCTGCTGGTTTTCCCGTCAACGGGAATTTCGGGCTGATGCCGGCGGTTTGCTGATTGCCGGAAAAGAACGGATGATCGGCGCGCTCCGAGCGTTGCAGCAAGCCTATGGCGGCCCGGTCAATCAGAAAGAATCCATGGCCTTTCAGTCACTCAAGATTTCCGGCCGAACAGGTGGCCTGATGGCTTTGCTGACGACTCACCCACCGTTGGATGAGCGTATTGCGAGACTGCAACGTCTTGGTCACTGAAACTCCTTTTACGTAATTCTGGAATTTGCTTGCTGCTGATGAACCTAAACCTGACTCTCCCACCATAAGATGGCCGTCCGCCGGAAAATGCAGCAGGCCTTTGACGGGCGTAAACGCCCGGTCCAGTCGGATGTGGTTAAGATTCGGGACAAACACGCGAATCGGGTGAAAAAACAGGAAGAAAAAGAACGAGTCGAGAAACCGGAAGATCCGGTTCACGCGGAAGAGGAGAAACTCGATTCCGTTGATGCCGAGCCGACGGCGGAGGAACTCGCCGCACTGGAAGAGATCGACCCGGTCGCTGTCCCTCGCGAGCTTGATCCGGCGAAATCCCCGGCCCAGATGCGTGGCTCGTATGATGGCGATACCGCCATTAAACTTTACCTGCGTGAAATCGGGCAGGTCGCGTTGCTGACGATCGCGGAGGAAATTCAACTTGCCGCCCGGATTCAGAAGGGCGACAAGGATGCTCGGGAACACATGATCAAAGCCAATCTTCGCCTCGTCGTGAAAATTGCGCACGATTACGACTGGCTTGGCCTCCCTTTGCTGGACCTGATCAACGAAGGCAATATCGGCCTGATGAAAGCGGTGGAGCGCTTTGATCCGGCCAAAGGCGGCAAGCTTTCGACCTACGCGGCCTGGTGGATCAAACAGGGCATTAAACGCGCACTTGCCAACCAATCCAAGACCATCCGGTTGCCGGTCCATGTGGTGGACAAAATCTCCAAAATGCGCCGTGTGGCAATGGCTCTGCAGGAAGGGCTTGGTCGCGACCCGACGGACGAGGAGATCGCCGAAGAAATGGGAATCACAGCCTTGCGCATCTCGCAGATGCGAACCGCCTCCATTCGCCCGGCATCGCTGGATGCGCCGATCGGCGACGATGCGGATTCAAATAGTTACGGCGAAATCATCGAGGACGAAAACGCCGAGACGCCTTACGAAAAACTCGAGGACAAAACCATCACGAACATGCTGAGTGATCTGGTTGAGACGTTGCCGCCGAGGGAAGCGACCATTTTGAATTATCGATTCGGCCTTGATGGCGGTAATGAGAAAACGCTCGAGGAGGTTGGACAGAAATTCGGTGTCACCCGCGAGCGCGTTCGCCAAATCCAGAACATCGCGCTGAATAAACTGCGCAAGAAAATCGAAAAAATTGAAAAAGTCCGGATCTGAGTTCAATGAGTAATACGCCTGTTACCGCCGAGGAAATTTCAAAAGCCATTCGCGACGTGCCCGACTTTCCCAAGGCGGGCATTGTTTTCAAGGACATTACTCCAGTATTGGCGGACGCACGATTGTTTGCCGGTTGCATTGATTTGCTTATGGACGGCTATAAACCGGGTGACGTGGATGCCGTGGTTGGCATTGATGCGCGCGGATTTATCTTTGCCGCCGCTGTCGCGCTGAAACTCAATGCCGGATTCATTCCCGTTCGTAAGCAGGGCAAGTTGCCCTACACGACGCACGAGGAAAGCTACGATCTCGAATACGGTTCCAACACCGTGGCTATCCACATCGATGCCGTAAAACCTGGGGACCGCGTGTTGCTCGTGGACGACCTGCTGGCTACTGGCGGCACCGCCGCCGCCGCCGCATCACTTCTGCAAAAGTTAGACGCGAAGATCCTTGAAGTGCGCTTCCTGATCGAACTCAGTTTTCTCGACGGTCGCAAGAAACTCGCTGGCTTCCCGATTAGTTCACTGGTGAATTATTGATTGCAGTTGCTGGGAAAATTGGGGTAGCGCTGGTAATCGCCTGACTTGACCGTTCGGGAGTTGACGTGTGATGAGGTTCCCCTCCTTTCCGGCGCGAATGAGCAGGGTTCAATCTGTCCCCCTGGAAACTTGGATCAATCCTTCATTCGCGCCAAAAATCCAGCTTGCGTTTTTGTACGGATATGAGAAATGTCCAGCGCGCTCCGACACCTGTAATCCCGCGCACGCTGTCCGTGCGGCCTGTGGCGCAAAATTTGCCGAACGGGGGGACGAATACAGGTTACGAGTGTGCGATTCACTTACGAATCAAAAGGGTTAAAATGATGAAAGTCCTGCTCACAGCGGTTGTCAGTGTATTCCTGTTCGCCGGATGCGGCGGCTCGGGATCGGCGAAGCCAAAGAAGAAAAAGAATGTTGATCTCGAAGAATCAACGCCGTTCAAGGGTGGCGGCGGAATCAGTTTCCGACCTCCTGTTTCGTGGTAACCAGTTGGATTGATTCTCATGCCGCGGCGGTTCCTCCGCCGCGGCTTTTTTTTGCCCTGCACAGATTCTGGCCGTGGCGATTGGCATACGGTCCCGGTGGACTCGTCGCTGAAATGCGCTTTCGTGATTCGATCACAGTCAATTTTTTAATAAACTAGCGATCAGCCAGGCCGATTGGATTTGCTTGCGGACTATTCGGTAAATGCGAATCATCAGTAGGAGTTCGTGACCAGCCGATGAAGAAAATGCTCGCCGATTTTTTACGTCACCCCTTGTTGCTCGAGGGTGTGATGGCTTCGTTCCTGGGCTCGCGGAAACTAATGGTGCAAACAGAGCTCAATGAGAGCGAGTTGTGGGGCGTCGTCAGGGCCAACACGCTTGAAATTGCTAGGTGTCGCCGGGATGCCTGTTTATGGGCCACAGAGCGGTTCGGAATCAGATGAGAAACTGAGTTTGGCGTTTGTCAGGACGAAGTCAAAATGAACGAAAACCGAAGCAGAGGAGAATTGGTTGGCAATCGGCGGTTTCGCCTGGAAGAGCGCCTCGGTGAGGGTGGTTTCGGTGAGGTGTGGCGGGCGACCGATACGCTCGTGTCCGGGGATGTGGCACTCAAGTTCGTGCGCGCCGATAAAGCCGGCGAGGGCGCCGGTGCGGCGCTTTGGAAGGAGGCGAACCAAAGTCGCAAACTGACGCATCCCGGGATTGCCCGGATTTACGACGTGTGCGAATTCGCGGACGAGGCCGGGTTCATCGTGATGGAATTCGTTGACGGCGAACCCTTGTCGGTGAAGCGGGCCAAGCAGCCGCACGGGAATTTCGCCTGGGAAGAGATTGAAGCCCTGGTGGTGCAACTTTGCGATGCCTTGGAATACGCCCATGGAAAGGGCGTGGTGCATCGGGACATCAAACCGGCCAACATGATGGTGACCGGGGCCGGCGTTCTTAAATTGACTGATTTCGGATTGGCGGCGCCGCACGATTCCGAAGGTGCACGCGGTGGTTCGCCGCCCTATATGAGCCCACAGCAATTGCGCGGGATGCGGCCCACCATGCCCGACGATGTCTATTCGGTTGGTGCAGTTATTTACGAGCTGCTGTGCGGAAAGCCGCCTTTCTACCGGGGGGACATTGATCATCAGATTCGCCATCAAATGCCAGAGCCGTTGGCGGAACGCATGGCGGATCTGGAAATGAAAGAGCAACCACCGCCCGCAGTTGCGGCGATTGTCATGGCCTGTCTGGCGAAGGAGCCGGACCGGCGGCCCGCTGGCGTGGCGGCAATTCGTGAGTGGCTTAATCTCCCACAACGAACGGCGGAGGAAATGGCCGAGGCGGAGGCTGCCTCCCGGCCGGAGCCGATGAACGAAGGAGTGTTGGCCGGAAAGAAACCGGCGTTCATTGTGGTCGGATCGATCCTGGGGTTGCTGGTGCTGCTCGCAGTCGGTTACTTCCTATTCGGTTGACCGATTTGGGATCACGGATTATCTCCGGACGATGGAAGGCGAAGTAATCGGCGGCGGACGTTGGTGCCTCCACAGTAAACTGGGGGAGGGTGGCTGCGGACAGGTGTGGCTGGCGGAAGATTTGACCCTGAGCGACTGGGTGGCGGTAAAGTTTTTGCCGACGGCGTTGCGCGGGGATGCAGCCGGCCTGGTGGAGATGGCGCAGGAGGTCGCCAAGGCCCGGCGCATGAGTCATCCCAATATCGTGCGGATGGATAATCTGCATTATTCCGAGGATGAAGATTTTCCCTTTGTGACCATGGAGTACGTGGCCGGAAGCACGCTGGGTGATTTGAGGAAGGCCCAGCCGGAAGAATTTTTCGCCTGGGAGACATTGAAACCACTGGCCCTCCAATTGTGCGATGCCTTGGAGTGTGCGCACGCGGAGAATGTGATCCATCGCGACTTGAAACCGGCCAATGTTCTGGTGACCGAGGAGGGCGTCGTGAAGCTGATGGACTTCGGTATCTCGGAAGTGGTGAGCACGTCGATGTCGCGGATGACCGGGAAGATTGGATTGTCGGGCACGCCTCACTACATGAGTCCGCAGCAGGTGGAGGGTCGAACGCCCAACCGATCCGACGACATCTACTCATTTGGTTCCACGCTTTATCATCTGCTGACCGGGAAGCCGGTGTTCTTGACGGAGGGTGCTGCCGGTACGGTAAGTGTGCTGATGCGCCGCATTCGAATGGAAGACGCGTCATCCATTTCCAGCCGGCTGGCTGAGCTGAACATCCGGAATCCGGTGCCCGAACACGTCGAGGCGGTGATCATGAAATGCCTCAGCCGGGAGCGGGAGCTACGCCCGGTCAACATGCGCGAAGTCAAGGATGCGCTCGGGGCCGAACCGGTGGTCGCCGTGGTGGAACCAGTGCGGCCGCGCAAAGTTGTGGTCGCCAGGAAAGTCGATCCCGTTGCGGCGCTGAAAACGTTCAATGTCGAGGGGTGGCAAAGGCGACTTCGTTGGGGCATTCGTAGCTTTTCGATCGGCGTTGCCCTGCTGCTGACGTTGGCCATTACCGACTGCCGTTTGGAAACGTGGAGGCGGGATATCGATCTGCCGAAGGGCGTGCCTGGATCTGACGAAGACAAGGGGAAAAATGGGGAATGGCTTAGATATGTTTATCTACGATGCGGGTATTCGTGGAATTTCCAATCCCGTCAGAACCGGTATGGGAATAAGATCAGGTCCGAAATCGAACCGGTTGACGTCCTCTCCTTCGACCGTTCCCTGGGGGATGCGTATCGGGGCAGGACGGGGAATTTCGAGGCACATAACGGTGCAATGATTGGTCTCGTCACCAATGCGCACTATGACGCTCTGGAGTTGCCCCACCTCCTTGCCCTCAATTACGACCGGACGACGATGGAGTTCGGGCAGTTGTCGAGTAACTACGTATTTGCGCTCCGGATCCGTCCGGAGACATACGCAAAGTTCACGATTGAGCAAGGCAAACAGTTCCCTCGGCTGCGTTACATCGTCTACGCGAATTCGGTCCAATCGTCTCCATTGGACAAGGTGACATCGACGGCCACTGCTGCGCCGGATCAGGTTGTTTTCCCTGAATTGAAAAAGCTTCCCGCGGGCATCGAAGCGCGATCTTTGGCGAGTCGACACGAAACGACGGTCCGGTTTTTCAACCGATCAGGCACCCCGAAAGCGCTTTCGTGGATCCATTTTGACGGGAGCGAAAAATCCTATGGACAGGTGGCACCGGGCGGGATGAGATCGCTGCAAACGTTCGCCTCGCACGTGTGGCTGGTCCGTGGCGAAGGCGGGACAATGCTGGGAAAGTTTCGCGCCGGGCAGGCAACCGGGCGGGTATTCATTGACGGTAATTCAGCTGCCGTGGACAAGGCATTGGAAGAGGAGGCTGCCGCAACCGCGGCCGCAGTTGCCGCGAAGAAGGGCGCAGAAGTGGATGCGCGGCTTTTAGCATCGCAGACAAGTCGTGCAAAATCCGGATCGGCGTCTGCTCAATACGACCTTGCTCTGCGATATTTGGAAGGCACGGGCGTCGAACAGGACGAAGCCGATGGAATGCGACTGCTGAAACTGTCCGCTGCGCAGGGTTATCTCCTGGCCACCGGAAAGCTGGCTGGTCTTCAAGCTGAAACAAAAAGGGAGTAGCGCGAGGTTGCGTCTTGCGGTGGATTTCGCTTTCTGAGCCCGCCTCCCTTCCAAGTCTTCTAATCTCCCATTCTCTTCCATCTCCGCAGCGTTCTTCCGGGTGGACCAGTCTGGATTTGCTTGCAGTGATGGTGTGAAAGTCGAATTCTTCACCGGAGCCCGCTACCACCGATGAAGAAACTGCTTACCGATTTTTCGCGTCATCCTCTGCTGCCCGGGAGCGTGCTGGCTTTGTTGGTGGGACCGCACAAGCTGACGGCGCAAACCGAGATTAACGAGGGAGAACTACGTGGGTTTATCAGGTCCACGACGCTTGAGATTGCCAGCCATCACCAGAAAGCCCGTTTGTGGACCGTCGAACAGGCGGACGAGATTCTCCGGGCTGATCGTGAATACCTGAATGCTTTCAGCACGCTGAAAAGTCGATTGCCCGAAGTGTGCAGCGTTACCGGCGTAACGCCGAATTCGGCGGAAAACCTCGCTCGGGCATTTTTCGGATTTCGAATGCTCCTGGAATGTCTTGAGGTGACCGTACCTCCCAATCGCTCGTTCGAAAAAACGGAGAATGGTACCCGGGACCTGCTCGACGATTTGCTGGAAGCGTTTCGCAAGCTGACGGCCGGCGCGTGGGCGGTCTTTTTTCCCCGGGGCGAATTCTCGTTGGCGTCCGATGCGTCCGCTCAATTTTGGATGGCCTGCCTGTGCAGCAGCAAACCGGCGGAAATGACGGGCGGATTTGTCGGGCTGTTCCAGCGTTCACATCGCGAACGATTGCAGATTCTCAGCCAACCGTACGATGCGCCCAAGAAGGAGTTACGCTTGCGCGATGTCGTCGATGAATACATTGAGCACGCCCGACAGAAATTCCTTGGCCTGCACGATACCGCCGATCCGTATTTGCGCGCCGGGCTGGACAAGGCGTTCGAGGAGATCATTCATGCCTGCCGCAAACTCGAACTGCCGTTTGTGCTGGTTTACTTCTTCGAATATCTCGTGGAGGAAATGGCGCGTGCCTTCGCGTCGCTCGACGGCACGGTGTCCGCCAAGGATCATCGCTTTCTGGAATATCTGATGCAGCAGATTCAGGAACTCTCGCGGCAGGAGGCGATGGCCTTCAGTCGCGCGCCAGTGACCGATCATGAGAATCTGGAACAGGTTCTGGACGAACTGGATTCCCTCATCGGCATGGTGGCGGTGAAGGACAAGGTGTTGGAAACAGCCAACTTCGCTCAGCTGCAACAACTCCGGGTGCAACATGCGTTGAATCCGCTGCCGGCGAGTTACCATACCGTGTTCACCGGCAACCCGGGCACCGGCAAAACGACCGTTGCACGTTTGATGGGCCGCATCTACAAGTCCCTGGGAATACTCAAGAAGGGTCACGTGGTTGAATGTGATCGCGCATCACTAGTGGCTCAATATGTTGGCCAGACGGCGCCGAAGACGCATGCCATAATCGAGTCCGCGCTGGATGGAATCCTCTTTATTGACGAAGCCTACACGCTTGCCGGTGAGGGGCAGGATTTCGGTCAGGAAGCGATTGATACGCTGCTCAAGCGAATGGAGGATTTTCGCGACCGGCTTGTTGTTGTCGTGGCGGGTTACCCGGAGCCGATGAAACGGTTCGTTGATTCCAATCCCGGCCTTCATTCCCGCTTCACGCGACACGTGGATTTTCCTGATTATTCACCGCAGGAACTCTGTCGCATATTCAATATGACCTGCCGCCGTCATGCGCTGCAGATTGAGACCGGTCTGGAGGAGAAGATATTGCACCACTTCACCTGGCTTTACGAGCAGCGCGACAAACACTTCGGCAACGCGCGGTTGGTGCGGAATTGTTTCGAATCGATCATCTACGGACAGGCTTCGCGTCTGGCAAACGTTAATGAGGTGACGGCGGCCATGCTTTCGAGACTCGAAGAGGGCGATCTGCAAAGCCCGGCTGAAGAATCGCTGCGCAAATACCGCGAATCCGGAAAAGGATATGTAATTTATTGCGGGGCCTGCGGAAAAC
>CALBIE010000717.1 GCA_937893495.1 uncultured Verrucomicrobiales bacterium
ATCCACAGGCGTCGGAGAAGACGTTTTTGCTCCGGGAATTTGACGACACGCTGGAGTTTTACGAAAAGGACATCGCCGATCCCATTGGCGCTTCAGTCGAGGTTTATCGCAATTGTCGGAATCAGATTCAAAAGGGAATCGAAACCGCACTGAAGTTTATCGAAGAAAACACGCCCGGGCCGGGCCGGCCGAAGAAGGCTGCTGATCTCACCCTGGCTGTCGGCGCAGACCATGGCGGGTTTGAATTGAAGGAAGTCATCGTTTCGCATCTGGAGCAGCAGGGGATCAAGGTGGCCGATTACGGGACCCGGTCGAAGGAATCGACGGATTACCCGGATTTCGCCCGGGCGGTCGGTGGTGCCGTGGTCGGTGGCCGCGCAGATCTCGGTATTTTGGTTTGCACGTCGGGCGTGGGAATGAGTATTACGGCGAACAAGATCGCGGGCATCCGCGCGGCAATGGCGTTTGACGAGGAAATGGCCTCGCTCGTCAGGCGCCACAATGACGCAAACGTCCTGTGTCTGGGCGCGAAACAGGTAGCCCCGAATGCCGCGTGCCGAATGGTGGACGCGTTTATCAAAGCGGAATTTGAGGCGGGAGGCCGCCACGAACGCAGAGTTAACAAAATGGAAACAACCCCTAATTCATTGACCCATCTGTCAGCGGAAGATCCGGCTATAGCGGAAGTAATACGTCTGGAATGTCAGCGGCAGCAGGAAAACATCGAACTGATCGCGAGTGAAAACTTCACCAATCTCGCGGTGATGGAGGCGACCGGTTCAGTGCTGACCAACAAATACGCCGAGGGCTATCCCGGCAAACGCTGGTATGGCGGATGCGAGCACGTCGATGTCGCCGAGCAACTGGCCATCGACCGCGCGAAGGAACTCTTTGGCGCGGAACATGCCAATGTGCAACCGCACTCCGGCAGCGGCGCGAATATGGCGGTTTATTTTGCCATGCTCCAACCAGGCGACAAGCTGCTGACCATGGATCTGAGCCATGGCGGTCACCTGACGCACGGCAACAAAGCCAATTTTTCCGGCAAGTTTTTCGAAATTGTTCACTACGGCGTGCGCAAGGAAGACGAGCAAATCGACTACGATCAACTGGCGGCGATGGCGCACGAGCATAAGCCAAAAATGATCACCGTGGGGGCGAGTGCCTATCCGCGCATTATTGATTTCGAGCGGATGGGCCAGATATCGCGGGAAGTCGGCGCGATGTTGCTGGCGGATATCGCGCACATCGCAGGACTGGTCGCAGCCGGCCTGCATCCCAGCCCGATTGAACACGCGGATTTTGTCACCACCACCACCCACAAGACCCTGCGCGGACCGCGCGGCGGGCTGGTTTTGTGTCCCGAGAAGTATGCGAAACAAATTGATTCGTGTGTATTTCCAGGAATACAGGGTGGACCGCTGATGCACGTGATTGCCGCCAAGGCGGTTTGTTTTCACCAGGCGTTGCGGCCCGATTTCAAGATTTATCAGGGACAGATCATCAAAAACGCTAAAGCGTTGGCGGAGGGATTGATCAAAAATGGCTTCCGGCTTTGCAGCGGCGGCACGGACAACCATTTGATGCTGGTGGATGTCGGGTTACGCGATCTGACGGGCAAAGAGTGCCAACACGCACTGGATGAGGCGGGCATCACGGTCAATAAGAACACAATTCCGTTCGAAACGCGCTCCCCATTCCAGGCCAGCGGAATTCGGCTGGGTACTCCGGCAGTTACCACGCGGGGAATGAATAAACCGGAGATGGCGGCGATTGCCGACATGATTGCCGAAGTTTTGCTCGATATCAAAAATGTTGACACTGCCGGACAGGTTCGCCAACGTGTCCTCGAATTGACCGCAAGATTTCCGCTGCCTTATTAGTTGGTGGCGGCGGAAAAATCCCACAACAAGTCCCCGACAGGTAATCACTTTCCAGCCATGTCCATTCGACATTGATAGAGACGTTCGCGTCTTCGGATATTGTTATCGCCGGTAGGCCGGGAATCCAATGTTTGTTGTCACCTTTAATCCGATCTGAAATCTGAATCATGCCAAATCCTGCAAAGAAAAAGGTCTCGAGG
>CALBIE010000718.1 GCA_937893495.1 uncultured Verrucomicrobiales bacterium
CTCTACAGCTCCCTCTTTGCCGCCACCGCATGACTCCAAAATAACCAAACTCCAGTGGGAGTCGGAGACTCCCACAACCGGCAGGTCGGGAGACCTGCCCCACATTGGGAACCCCACCAGCGATTCCCTCGCTCTTTCGAACCGTTCCCGGAGCGCCGGCTTGCAGCCGGCTTAAACCTCACGGATGCAGGACAAGCTATCGAACAACGGATCAACTTTCAATTCTGCGGCGGGTCGGCAGGTTCCTCGACAGCCTTTTTCGCCATTGGATCTTGGCTGACGTAGATTGCAGCCCAAACTGCCCCGACGATTAGACCGACGATACCGAATAACAGGGGTACTGGGGGTCCCCATCCGCCGACCAAAAGCCATAGCAGAAAACAGGCTATGGCTGCGCCAATGAGACCTGCTCCTGCGCGCGCAAATGCACCCAAAGTGAGATCCTGTCTGAAAAACAGAAATATAAGCGGAGTAATGGCAAGAAAGCCCATCAACCAAATCATGATGATTCCGAGAATCCACGAGTCCCACTTGTGATAAACTTCAATTTTGCCTCCAGTGGGTAAAGGCTCACCGTCACTCGTAAACCGCTCGGAATAGTCAGTGAATGATGGAGGGTTAGGCTGCGACCAAACGGGCAGCGATTCGAGGTCGATTAAATACTGGTGTTCGCCCATGTCGCCATTCACGACATACGCACTCTGCCACGCTCCGTTGAAGACTCCCCAAACAATTGTGCCCGCGAAGAATAGCAAGATGAGGAGTTGCAGAGCGCGGTTCATTTCTCCAGCGAGCAAACGATTGAATAGAAGCCGATTTATCCCGCATTCAAATCACAAAAGTCGAGGAAATTGGGTTTTTGACGCCATTTCTCTTCTCGTATTCCTTACAATCATGGTGATAGCCGATTTCTTGTTTATGAACGCCGGTTACCGACGAAAACCGTTTCGTTCCCGACCTCTGCGCACCTCTGCGCCTTGGCGTTCTCTGCGTTGAATCCGAACCGGCCGGTATTGCCTTAACGCAAAGGACGCTGACCAACGAAAAAGAGGGACCCTGTTCGGAAACGCCCCGCATACCGCGAGGTTCAAAGCCGGATCGGTATTCACACCCGGCAACCCAATCATGCCGCTGGTTGTCTTGGGAAATAGCGCACATTCGGGAAGTCTTTGAAGTGTTCGTCCTGCGTCCAAAGTGTCGCTTCGTGGCGCATCGCGGTCGCGTAAATGATGCTGTCGGCGAGTGGCAGCGAATGGCGCGCAGCCTCCAGGGCCAAAGCACCGTCGAGGTCGATCAGTTGGCCCCCCTGCATCACGCTGGCGACTTGGAGTGCGTCATCCTCGCCGCGCTCCCGAAGAACTTTCTTGAAAACCTCGTAGAGTGAAATGACCGGCACAAGAAGGTTCTCGGCGTCCTCAATGGCGGTCGCGAACAATGGAGCGCGGTCACTGTCCGTCAGGTATTCGAGCCAGCCGGAGGAATCAACCACGTGGGCGGCGCTCACAGACGGTCATCCTCCCGTTCGATGGTTGTGTCCATGCCACGGAGGAAACCTCGCATCTGCTGAACCGGGCGAACGGGAATGAACTCGACTCTGTCGGCGTATCGCAAAACACGGAGCTTTTCGCCTGCGGTGAGTTGCAAAGCCTCACGAATGGTCTGAGGGATGACGACCTGAAATTTGGGTGAAAGTGTAACGGTGTCCATATCGATACGGATACCGTATGACGATTCTCTTATCGATGCAAGCGCAGGAATCAGCCCAAAACACCGTTCCCTCAAAGCTCTGCGTTGAATCCGAACCGTCCGCCATTTCTTTCACGCAGAGGGCGCAAAGGCGCAGAGTCAATCCGGTCCGACTAAATCCGCCCTTCCTCAATATCGTAAACATCGAACCACACACGGACGATTTTGCCGGCGGGGATGTTCTGCGGGATGTAGCCCTCGAGGAATTCCTGCAGCTCAATCGGCATCGTGCTGATCCGTTTGTCGCGCATGTCGTTGTTCCATTGGATGATTTCCCGCTGCGGACGTTGCTTCGCGTTCTTCGTAATCCATTCCGCGACTTCGTCATCCGATGCGCCGGTGGCAACGAACGCCTTGAAGTCATCCGCCTTGATTTCGGCGAAACCGAGGAAGAGATTGTCCAGCGGACAGTCGAAGTGATACTCTCCGTTGGTGCCGCCCACGACGGCGCGGCATTTGTCGAGCATGCGCCCGGCGACGACATAGCCGCCCAATGTTTCGCGGGGGCTGCGGGGGAATTCCTTGGTGAGATCGAGTGATTTGATTGCCGGCCTGGTGTTTATTCGGTTTCAGGTGAGCGCCGTTGCGTAACGAGAGGAATACCGATCCGCAGTGAGATTGGCCAGTAAAAGGAGATTCGAGTCTTCGCGGAGTTCGGCCCGGGTGTTTCTCACTCTCACGCGCGTGAAACGCAGGCTTGAGCCAGACTGGGAGCCGATAGGTGGTACGGGAGCGTTTTGCAGTTGCCACGTTTCCGCGGAATGTATTCTACGCGGCAGCGTGAGCGCGGGCCTTCAGCCCGCAGAGGCTCGCGCCAGACAGAGACGCGTTGGGTGGTTCGGGAATGTTTCGGCATTGCCACGTTCCTGCGGCATGAATGCCGCGCGCCAGCCGGAGCGCGGACTTGAGTCCGCAGAGGCCCTCGCCAGACAGAGATTGCAGGAATGATTAAACCGACACAGCCGCGCAAGGGCCGCAGCCGAACATGCGCGTTGTCGCGATTTCCGCGCCATGGGAATTCCTTGATCAACTTCACCTTCACAGCACACTCGGGGCATTGAACCTCCGCGAGAAACCCGGCGGGCGAAAGGCGGTGTTTGCGGCGCTCTATCTGAGCGAGGGCGGTCCCATCGGGTTCATCTGGTGGGCGTTGCCGACGTGGCTGCGGACACAAGGAGTTCCCGTGGAGCAGATCGCGGGATTGACCGCGTTGCTGGTCCTGCCGTGGACGTTCAAATTCCTGTGGGCGCCCCTGATCGATCGGTTCGGCGTACAGCGCGGGCGATTGCGGTGGTGGATCGCGGGTGCGCAATTGCTCATGGGGCTGACGTTGCTTCCCTTGTTCTGGTTGAGTCCGGCAAACGATTTTCAATTGGTGTGGTGGCTTCTGCTCGCGCACGCGATGGCGGCGGCGACGCAGGACGTCGGCGTGGATGCGCTGGCGATTCACTCCGCGAAACCGGAGGAACTCGGGCACCTCAACGGCTGCATGCAGGCGGGAATGCTGTTGGGGCGCAGTGTGTTTGGTGGTGGCGCTTTGATGCTCGCGGTGTCGTTCGGCTGGAACGGAATCTTTGTGGGACTGATTGCCTGCACATGGGGCTCCATGGCGCTCCTCGCTTTTTGCGCGGAACCAAAGCCGGGAAGTAGCGGGGCCGGAGGCGAATCGGTGGGCACCCTGCTCCGCGCGTTCGTGGGATCGAGGACGGCATGGTGGGGGCTGGCGTTCGCGCTCATCGCGGGTTGTGGATTCGAGGCGGTCGGAATACTCGCGGGACCGTATCTCGTGGACCGCACCGTGCCACAGGAAACCATCGGGCTGTTTTTCGCGCTGCCGGTCGTCGGAGCCATGTTGGTGGGTGGATTGATCGGAGGACGAGCGGCGGATCGGTTCGGCAAAGTGCGTACGGTGAGATGGTTTCTCGTGTTGCTCGCGATGATGGTGGCGGGGATTGGATTGATGGACGGAATCGGCGTGATGGGATCGACCGGACGGATCGCCTGGCTGGCCGTCCTCTATTTCGGAATTGGTTTGTTCACGGCGTCATCTTATGCGTTGTTCATGTCCATTTCCGACAAGCGGATGGGTGCAACACAGTTCAGCGCGTTCATGGGCGCGACGAATGGTTGCGAGGCGTGGGCGGGTTGGTCGGGTGGAATGCTGGCGGGCCGATTCGGCTATCCGGTCGCGTTCGTGGCAATGGCCGTTCTGTCCTTGATTGGCACGGTTTGCCTGCGGAGACTGAAAGGGGTGAGTGGGGCGGTAATCAGTGATCGGTAATCGGTGCCTTCATCCCATCACACTGATCAAATAACCCAACTCGCTTTCGACGCTTTCGCCATCCGGCAGCGTCTGTGTGACCGCCTGCTTGACCAGTGCACGAAAGCGTTTGCGGAGACGGTGGATGGCAACTTTAACCGCGCCTTCGTTCATTTCGAGAGTCGCCGCAATTTCGGCTTGGGATCGGGCGTCCGTGTCTCCGGTCAACCAGGGTTTCAACAATTCGAATTGCCGTGACTTGCCGGCGGCGGCCTGTTCCGTGGCCAGGTCAGTCAATGCCTGATCCAAGACAGTAAGTGCCCATTGGCGGTCGAATTCCTTCTCGGGGGAAAGGGCATTCTGGTCGGCAGGGTCCATTCCGGGAGACGTGTCCGTTGCCGGTTTGAGTTCGACGTGCTCCTTATCGCCGCCCCGTTTTGCCGCGCGGGATCTGTCACGTTGATCGGCGACGAAATGTTTCACTGCACCAAGGAGATAGGAGCGAAATTTTCCCCGTTCACGTTCCACATTGCCGAGAGATTGGTGTTTGAGCAATTGTGCGAAAAACTCGTGAGTCAAATCCCGGGAACGGTCCTCCGGGTTGCCTGTGCAGCGAAGAAACGTGACCACCGGCTGATAGTAGATTTCGCACAGTTCACTCAACGCGGTTTGGGCGTCCGTGTCGCCCTTCGCCGCCGCCGCGACGCGGGTCCAACGCGTCGTTACGAAAGTCGGAGATGGTTTTTGCGCCGTGGAGGTCACTGAAATTGATTAAACCACGGATGGACGCGAATGGACACGGATTTGTGGCGGAGTGAAACCGTTGAAGCACCGAGTATTCCATCGAACCCGGAATCCCCCTCACCCCATCCCTCATGAACCGGATGACGGAGCGCCGGCTTGCAGCCGGCTTAGACCGTTGTGTGTCAACGATACGACTCCGGTCGAAATCCAATCGTGCGGGACAACGGCAGCGAATAAGCCGGCAAAATGCCGGCGCTCCGGTTCTTAGCCCCGATTCGCGTCCAATCGTTGAAGGTTTTCCCACCCCATGAACCGTTTCGGATTGTGTCCCACGGATGGCAAGGCCGACCCACGGATTTGAATTCATTTCTGTTACATTGGCCATCCGTGGGTCGGCCTTGCCATCCGTGGGAAAGTTCCAGCGATTCAAGATTTGGCATGGCTTCCCCTGAATCTACCAGACTTTCGGTTCTGGGGTTCAAAGCGAGAAACGGAGTTTCAGGGAAATCTCTCCCCAATGGGGAAAGGGTGTCCGACTTGTCGCGCTGAAGCAGCGCGGAGGCGGAAGGGCGGGTGAGGGAAGTCCCTCGACATGGAGCCTATTGCAGGCCCCGCGAATTCACGACCATCATGAGGCGGCGATTGCCGTCGGGATAGCGAGCCAGTGCAACCGCCGTGTCCGCGAACAGTTCCAAAAGTTGCTCGTCGCTGACGCGTTCGACCGTCCATTCGGCACGCTTCGGGGCGGCTGGAACAACGGGTGCGTCCGGTGGCTCGGGAATCGGTATTATCACGCGCTGAACGGCCGCGGATTCATTGCGGACAATTTCCACCTTCGAGCGGGGCGCGAGGAGCAGGGCGGCGAACATCGCGATGATTGCGGTGGTGCCGGCCATTCGGCGATGCATTCGCGCGCGTTTCTCGCGGTTCAAGTGGCCGGCGATCAAATCAAATGAAGGCGCGGCGCTGCTTTCCGCCTCGGTGAGCAGGTTGTCAAGCAGTTCGCGGCGTTCCGGAGGTAGAGATTTCATTGAGAGTGCTCGTGGCGTTTCAGTTCGGCGTGAATCGAATTGCGCAGGCGGGCGCGGAGACGGGCGAGGCGGCCCTCAATGGCACGCGCGGTCGTTTGATGCGCATCCGCGATGGCCGCCAGCGGCATGGGTTGAAAGTAACGAAGCTCAAGCAGAGCCCGGTCGGGTTCGTCGAGCGCGGCAATGGCCGCATCGAGCGCGGCCAGTAGGGTCGTTTCGTCGTCAAATCCGGGAGTGACCGGTTCCGTGCGGCCGAACGATCCCAGCCAGTCCGCGAATCGCGCAAGGGCATTGAAATAGCGTCCGCAGGTCCGGCGCAAATCGGATGCCGCATTGCGCGCGGCGCGGGCGAGCCAGTTCCACAAGGCAGTTTCATCGGGCAATTCGCGCAGATGCCGGAAGGCGCGGACATACGTCGCCTGCGCGATTTCGCCCGCGAGCGCTTCGTCACCCGCGGCGATTGCGAACGCGTACCGAAACAGTCTTGAGTTCCATTGCTGATGCAGAAAATGAAACGCCGCCTCGTCGCCGTCGCGCAGGGCTCGGGTCAGTCGCGGGGTGTCTGCAAAGGAAAAGCGCCCGTCGAGCGGGCGCTCCGTGGTTGCAAGTTGTATCCGGGCCTCCACCATGCAATCGGGCAGGTGTGAAAAATTTGTTGAGGTGCCGAAGATCACTTTTGTTGCGACTTTATCCGATCTTGAACCGAACGCAATTCCTTCTGAATCTTCCGCGATTCATCCTCAGCCTGGGCGCGTAACTTTGCAGCCTCATTGAGCCTTTGTTGCATCTCCTGTTCAACTCTGGCGCGTTGGCGTTCGGCGTCCTGAAGTTTCAACTCCATCTGTTGTTCACGAAGTTTCACTTCCGAGATAAGGCTCTGGTATCGTCGTTCCGCCTTTGCGGCCGCGCTCGTATCGGATTCCTTGGCGTTCTTCTCGAGCGACTCGAGCAATTGCGCGACGAGCGAATGAATCGGCTCCCGGGCGCGTACCACCAGCACGTTGGTTTTTTCGTGCAGGGATATCTTAGCGTCCTCGGGCTTGCTGCCGTCGAGTTCGAGGATTTCGAGCAGTGTTTTCTCAATATCTGTGAATGGGGTCGAGCGGGTGGTTTCAGCGAGTGCATAGACCCTTGTGGTGATCGGCGGCGGTTGGGACCCGTAGCCGTCCGCCATTGCCATCCCCATCCCGCCGGCGTAACTGACGATGCCTCCCATCATGCCAGGTAATCCACCACGAGAGGTGCCGCCCGATCCGCCCATCCCCGGCGCGCCCAGGCCGCCAGCAACGCCTCCACCGAGTCCGAATCCTCCGGCGGCGGGAGCCTTTCCTGGAACGCCGCCGCCACCGAACGGATTGCCGGAGGGTTTTGGCTGGATCGCATTGCCTTCCGAATCGATGGCTACGGGTGGTTTCGATTTCTTCCCGCTTGCCCCCGGCAATGGTGATATTTTCGCTCGCGACGCTGTTGCCGGTTGGAATTGACTGCTGCCATTTGAAGTGGAGTCCGCCCGGCCCGTCGTTGCGGCCAGGGAGGTCATGGCGGAACCGAAGCCGGATGATTGTGGCGCTCGTGCCTGGTAGCTGATGAAGACCGGCCCGGGTTCCGGACTCACGATGTGATAGCCAATCACGTCCGGGATGACGGGACCCGTCCAACCGGCCTTCGGTCTGAATTCTTCCGTGCTGAGGATGGGCTCCAGTTTGCAATTTGCCGCAGTCGCCAGAAGGCGCAGGGCGTCGGGACCCGTGACGTTGCGCAGCCGTAGTTCCGGGATTTGCGCGTCGGCCGCCCGCCCACCGAACACGACATTGATTGATTCGTGTTTCTCCGCTTCGAGAATTTCCTGTAACTGTTCAACTGCGACTCCGAGGTGGTCGCCCGTGATATGAAGAAATTCCAGTTTTACCGGCAGCGCAGCAGGTTTTGCCGCTACCGATGCAGGTGCCAGTGGTTCAGGAGTGGCGGCGGCCGATTGGACGCGCAACGGCGAGGCAATCAAACAGAGGGTGAGGGCGGCAATGATGGTGGGTGATTTGCGTTTCATGATAATGATTCCTGCGTAATTCGAGTGACATTCGACTTGAGTCGCCTGCCGGGTTCATCAGGGAATACGACGGCCAGTGCGGGATCCCACGAAATAATTCTGTTGGTCAGCCTGATTCTATGCGGTTTAAGCGGGAATCACCTCATGTCGAGTTACTGGTGCATTTGGTAGCAGCCAAGATAGCGAGGCTCAAACTCCGTCGGAAAAACTAATGAGATCAGAGCCTTCTCACGACGGCTGCTACATTCTTGACGGTCTGATAGGTCAGTCCGTTTACTTGACCGTCTTTTTCCTGGGCGGGTCACCGTAAATCACCCGGCGCTTTTTCGTGCTGAAGTCGGCGATGGTTATGCGTCCGGACGGTTGGAGGCCATTTTCGTCCTCGTAGCTCGCGGTCACGATTCGATCCACTGTGAGCAGGAGGCTCGCGTCGGTGAGTCGCAGCGGCACCTTGACGAAGAGGATATCCTTGCCGTCGCGTTCCGCTTTCTGAGTGGCCCCCGTCCAATAAACCGGTTTACCATTCTCCACCGGAACGTATCCGGTCACCTTGAATTCGCCGTAATAGCTGATGCGATCGCTCCTGGGTTCGCGGCGATCAATCCACTCGAATTCGAGCAACGCCTCTTTTTCCGCGCGAACAACGATGCCCGCCGTCCCGACTGATTCCAGCAGCGTCAATTGCAGCGGCGCGAAGACGGCATAAACGTCCCGCGAAATGACCTTGCCGGATTCGTCGCGTTGTGCGGCGGGACCGTCGCCTCGAATCGGCCACGCGCATCCGTGGTCGCAGTGGTCATCCAGTTCGCCCATGTTCCGTGATCGAAGGAGTAGAATGTCGTGTCCATGTCCAGCCTGTTTTTCCAATTGAGATTGTGAATGTATACGCCGACCTTGACTTCGCCGCCCGCGGCGGGCGAACCGTCGGGGCGCAGGATTCGCCCCGAAACGTGGGTGCCACGCCACAATTGGATGGTGATTGGTTCCGTGGCCGCGGCTTGCCGGGGGGATTTATCGAGCACCGGGAGTTTGCCGATCAGCACAACCTGTCCGGTAAACCAGCATCGCCGTGGCGGTCACCCCATCGGGTAAAGGGATCCGAATCTCCCCCTTCTCATCGGAGGTGGTGCTGAACCCGTCACGCATCCCTTGCTTACCACTGTTAACCGTCACTCGCAGCGTCACCCCGGACAATGCCTTTTCGCTTTCGCCGTCGATGACATTGATGACCCAGTGATTCGTCGTGGTGGTGGGTGAATTCGCAGTGGCGGATACCACTTCACAGTCACTGGTTGGCTCCGAGTTCTCCGCGCTGTCCGTTTTTGGAATTGGGACGACGTATCCGGAAACCCCCTCTCCTTGAACTTCTCGGAACGGGGGACGCCCGGTGAGGGCACCGGGCCTACAAGTGGAGGGCTGAGTCTCCTGACCCGGCGCTCCATCGGACAAGTCGGGCACCCTCCCCGTGAACCTGGTAGCAGCCGACGTGAGGAGGCTCATGCAATGTTGGCCAAAAGAAATTAGAGCCTCCTCACGTCGGCTGCTACGGTTCAGAGGTTCACGGCGCGAAACTTCGTTTCGGCAAATTCTCGCCCCCATCGGGGGAGAGGGATGGGGTGAGGGGGCGTCTCGGTTCAAACAAGGGGATGATGTGAGGGGGCGTTCTGATTCATCGGAAACACAACGCGGTTCATCCGAAGGGTTGGAGGCAGGCGATTTTCCGATCGAATATGCCTCGCGGTACGTTTTGCCGAATCCCCTGATCAACTGATCCACAACATCCAGATTGGGAATTCCCGATTCGGTTTCCGGTCCTTTGGCGATGCGTTCGCGAGCCGCCTTGAGGGCCGACAGGTCCTTTCTCAAAAAGGCTTCGGTGGCGTCCACATAATCGTTCCAACGCACAAGAAAATTCTCCTTCCGATTCTGATAACGCGATTGCTTGAGGTGTTTGAGCGCGGCTTGGATGGCTTCATCCGTGCCGTGAAAGGCGTGGTTCTGCGCCGCATGAAAGTGGAGATTCACAATCTGACTGAAATCGAGCCCGCCATGCCGCTGAAGGTAGTTTTCGATGACGACGGCGGCTTCCGCGTAGCGCTGTTTGTCTGCAAAGGCGCGCCAACCGCGATGCGGTTTCTGATCGAACTCGTCATAGCCGAGCATTGACATCTCGTCCGCCTTTTCAAACGGGTCTCGTCCGGTCACCTCCGGCAGGTACAGCTCCTCCAGATTGATTTTTGAATCCAGACTGACGCGCACATGGAACCGGTTTCCGTGGGCCCCGTGATGCACGGACCAGTCGCCCGGAAAGGGGAGTGATTTCACGAAGGAGACGTGCAGCGTCATGCGTCGCGGGGAGAGGATGCCGGTCCAACGCCCAACTTTTTGTCGCTGCGGCAAAGATTCGAATGATTGTATTGCGGTGTGGGGATCATTAATCAAAGGGGAGCACACGCGGCTCGCGTGTTGTGTTTGGCGGCCCGCCAAACACCGTTGGGCGTACGGCTTGCTGTGCCAAATCGGAATGCCGGTTGGCAGGCGCGCCGCTGGGATCATTCCGGCGGGCCGCCAGAATGGACAGGCCGGTGGCCTGTGCTCCCTGAATCGTTGGATCGGAAATTCATCAATGCTCTCCGGCCGCTTTGGTTTTGCCCGCTTCCGTCGCCTCGATCTCCGCCCACGACGGCGCCTGCCAGAGGCGCATCCAGTCCTTTAGAACATCGAACTTGCCTTCGTTAAAGGCAAGGGTGTTGCCATCCGACAGATGCCGGGGTAACCACAGAAAGGTTTCTGGTGTGGGCTCAAAACTGAAAACCGTGTGCCATCCCTCGGTGTCCCAGAGCCGGATGGGTTCGGTGCCGATAGTGGAGGTGATCAGCCGCCGGCCATCCGGGGAAAACTGCATCGTCATCAGGACCAGATTGTGGCCCGGCAGCGTGAGGTGCTTTTGTCCCGTGGCAACGTCCCAGATTTCCACGCTGGGAACATTCCGCCGGGCACATGCGAACCATCTGGCATCGGGCGAAAGCGCCATTCCCTTAATCATGTCCGTCGGCATCTCGAGACGGGAACGGACCTGGCCGGTGGCCAGATCGTAAATCTCAATGAATCCATCCCGCCTGGGCACTGCCAGCGAACGGCTGTCCTGGGAGATGACTATTTGCAGATCCTTTGTTTTCCTCCGTTGCCTCAGTCGCGTGCCGGTAATCGTGCAGGTGGAAAGTTCCCGACGCGTGGCCACATCCCAACGGGTCAGGGCGGTTTCATCGCGGGCGGCATTCCACACCGCCGCCACGAGCACGCGGGCGATGGGCAGATACAAGAACGTCGGTTCGCCCTCGCGGGATTTCAACGAAAACGCGGCCACTGTTTGATCGTCGAGATTCCAAACCCGGATCTGCGGTGGATTGTTTCCGCCCAGAAGAATTTCTTCCGGGGCGACCCATGACGCGGAGACGTTGTTCGTGCCCAGCTCGTTGTGGACGGAGTTCGTTGCGCCCCACAGATGCACGACTCCGGTCGCGATGGTTACGAATCGCTTTCCGTCCGGTGAGACATCGACGGAGGTCTGATCCGGATCGGGAAGCAGGGTCGAATCGTCGCGCTCGTTTGCACCGCTCACCGGCCAGACGAACACGTGAGCATCCTTGCCCCCGCTCAAGAGGGTCTTGCCGTCGGCGGAAAAATCCACGGACCACACCTCGTCGGTGTGCCCGCGCAAGGTGGCGCGTTCCTCCCAGGTGCCGGTGTCCCAGAGTTTGATGGTCTGATCGCCACTGGCCGAGGCCAGTAAACCGCCATCGGGCGAGAAGGCCACCTTGGCGATGTACCCGCAGTGACCGGACAACGTGCGGATTTCCTTGCCGCTTTCCACGTCCATCACGCGGATATTCGGATCAATAAAAGCCCGGCCGATTACAAGGCTCCGG
>CALBIE010000719.1 GCA_937893495.1 uncultured Verrucomicrobiales bacterium
CAATCCCGTTACTTTCTCTTGACCGATTTTCGCCGGGTCGTTTTCACCGTGCGAATGGAATCCACCTTCTTTGGACGCGCCCGCGGAACAAGCACGATCGGGCAACCTTCATAGCCGAACGCCTTGCGCAGTTCCTTTTTGATGTACTTGCCATAGGCTTCGTTGAAGACTTCCTTCCGGTTCAGGAAAAGCAGAAATGTCGGTGGCGATCGCCTCACTTGGGTCGCATAAAAAAACTTCAAATGCACACCCGTCGCGCTGACGGGTTGCCGGCGCTCAACCGCATCCCGCAATGTGCGATTCAAGATCGCTGTAGGAACCTGCTGGCGCAGTTGATCCGCCACATAACGGATCGTCTCAAGCAAACGATCCAGATGAAAACCGGATGTCGCCGACGTGAAAACCACTGGCGCGTAGTGAAGGAAGAATAGCTTTTCCTGCACCCACTGACCGAAGTCAGAAAGCGTCGTCATCACTTCCTCGCGATTCCGATCCGCCTTGCGTTTCGATTGCCGGCGCTCAATTTCCTTTTCCCGCGCCTCAAGCACATCTTCGGTCATGAGATCCCACTTATTGATTACGACGATGCATGCACGATTAGCCTCCGTGATCTTGTCCGCGATCTTTTTATCCTGCTCCACGATTCCCTTGTCCGCATCCAGGACGAAGATGGTAATATCGCTTCGCTCAATGGATCTCTCCGCCCGATTGACACTGAAAAACTCGACCGAATCATTCACGCGACGCGCCTTCCGCATTCCCGCCGTATCGATCAACAGATAGCTATGCCGCACCCCGTCGGCTTCCACTTCGAATGGCACATCCACCGAATCGCGGGTGGTGCCCGGGATATCGCTGACGATAACCCGCTCCGACTGAGTCAAGGCGTTGATCAACGATGACTTGCCCACGTTTGGCCGCCCGACCACCGCAAGCTTGATCGTGGCCAGCGAAGAACCGTCTTCGGTCTCCTTTGGAGTTTCTTCGACTTCCGGCAAAAACTGCACGGCCTTGTCCATCAGGTCATCCACGCCCCGAGCCTGAATGGCGCTGACCGGAAACACGTCGTCGAAACCGAGCGCGGCAAACTCCGCCACCCCTTCCTCCTGTTGCTGATTATCTGTCTTGTTGGCAGCGATCAGGACAGGTCGGCCGCAATCGCGCAATCGCGCCGCAACTTCCTGATCCAGCGGGACCACCCCTTCACGGACATCCACGACGAAAATAATGACATCTGCCGATTCCATCGCCACCTGCACCTGATCGACTGCGGCCGTCATAATGACATCCTCTGATTTCTCACCACGCAGCAACCCGATACCGCCGGTATCAATGAGAGAAAACGGTCTGCCTTGCCATTCAACCTCGGCGCTTATCCGGTCCCGCGTCACGCCGGGCATATCGTGAACGATAGCAATGCGCCGCCCGGCGACGCGATTGAACAGCGCGGACTTCCCGACGTTAGGACGACCAACAATTGCGATGATGCCTGACACGCCGCGAGAATGACCAAAAACCTATCGTAATCAAACGAGAATCCGTCAGGAGCCTCAAAGCACCCGGTTACGGAACCCATTTGCCGTTATAATGGCAATTACTGCCGCCTCAACGGAGCTTCTCGGCATGGCCAATTGTTCGCACTGCAACTTCCCACTTGAACATCAATACTCACAATCCGGGCAAACTTGGCGCTGCGGCCATTGCCGGGGCCACGCGCGGACGGCCTTCGCACTCAAAGAATCTTCTGGCAATGTAATCGCCAATCAAATCATCGAAATGGCTCGCAAAAGAAAGAAGCAATCAATCGTCACCTGCCCTGCTTGCGGCGATTTCATGCTCGAAGTCCCGCTCGAAGTCGGCGAAATCCAATACGAGATTGATGTCTGCTGTCCATGCCAGGTTTTCTGGTTCGACGAAGGCGAGTTCGAGAAACTGCCGATCAAATCTGAACTCCCCATCGAATATTTGCTGCAAGCACGGCCGGATTATCGCGAAGCCGCAGCCATCGCCAGGCTGGACGAGATTCGATATCGCAACCAGGAAGGACCTCCCGACGAATCGTGGAAAACGGTTTTCGCGTATCTTGGTATGCCCATCGAATACGACAACCCGTCAAACATTCGACCGACCGCCACCTGGACCCTCGCCGGTCTATGCACGCTGGTCTTCCTCCTCATGCAGCCCGATCCAACAGCGGTGATTAACCAACTCGGTTTCATTCCAGACCACGCCTGGCGTTCAGGAGGCATAACCTGGCTAAGCCCGTTCTTCCTTCACGCCGATTTCTTCCACCTCCTCGGCAATATGTATTTCCTCCTGGTGTTCGGAGACAACGTGGAAGAGCAACTGGGTTGGAAGCGGTATCTATTAATGTTGCTCGTCGGGTCTCTGGTGGGATCGATATTTCACAGCCTTGGGGATCCGCGCGGGATGATACCATGCGTTGGAGCAAGTGACGGAATTTCGGCAATCATTGTTTACTACGCGCTCCAGTTTCCTCGTGAACGACTGGGATTCATGTGGTGGTTCTACTTCCGCGTTCATTGGATAACTCTGCCCGCGTTTTCTGCTCTCGTCCTGTGGTTCGTTTACCAAATCATTCTCGCCGGATTTCAAACTAACGGCCTCACGAACGTTTCTGCCCTGGCACACCTCAGTGGGGCAATTACCGGCGCGACGTTCTGGTGGTTTCGGAAGGTCCGTCAATCAACGGAAGCCGGAAATCAATCGACCCGCATCCAAAGTGTCTTCAAGTAACCGGGTTCATCCCGTGTTATGGGAAAATCCGGTGGCTGGGGAAAATATGCCCGCTCGATAATTCGCCTTCCTTCCCCGGTAACACCCGTTTCAACCGCGTTCAAAAAATCCTCTGAGTCCAGCTTCGCGGCGTTGCTGGAGACGAACATCACGCCGTTCTTCGCCACAAGCTTCACGGCCAGCGATACCAGTCTCCCGTAATCCTTCTCGGCGCGAAACACGCCCGTTGTTTTCGCCTTTGAAAACGTGGGGGGATCCAGCAGTACCACGTCGAATTCGCGTCCCTTTTTGGCGAACCGTTTCAGCCAATCAAACACGTCACCAAAGATGAAATCGTGTTCGTCTGGATTCATGTTGTTCAGGGCAAAATTTCGCCGGCCCCAGTCGAGATATTTTCGGGACAAGTCCAGGCTGGTTGTCGTCGCGCCGGCCAGCCCGGCACAGACCGAGAACGCACAGGTATAGGCAAAGGTGTTCAACACGCGTCGGCCCGTCATGCCTTCGGCAAAGAGCGGAAATCCACCCGCAACGTGATTGCGCAAAAGCCGCCGCCGATTGTCGCGCTGATCGAGGAACAGGCCGTAGCTGTAGCCCTCCTGAAAACTCAATTCGTAACGTACGCCATTCTCAACGATGCCAAACGGGCCGCCGCGCTGTTTCCCTGAAACGAGCGAGGGCGATGCTTCGGGAACACGGGTCTGTCGCACGGAACGCAACCGAGTCTTGCGATAAACGCAACTCGCCGCCATTTCATCAGCCAACTGCGACAGCCATGCTGGCTGGTCAACGTTTCCTTCGCCATTCTCCCACAGCAGGCAATCACCGAGACATTCGACATAGTTCTCCGGGCATCCGTCGGCAGCGCCGTGAACCAGTCGATAGGCATTCGTCTCCACATTACTCACCAGCGCCCGGCGCAGGGCGATTCGAGGAAACGCGCCAAAATCGGGTTCCGACGTGAATTCCAGTCGCTCTCCCGTTTCGGGATGGCGAAAGCCAAGGAATTGCGCATGCAAGCAAAGTCGATGGTGTTTCGGACCGTCATAGAGTGAATCACCGAGCACCGGAATTCCAGCCTCCATGGCGTGCAAACGTATCTGGTGGGTGCGACCTGTGGCCGGCCGCGCCTCCCATAATTGTGCAAAGATTGTATTTCCAGATTCAGACAGTTTGAACTTCCGCACCCGAGAAAACTTCGTCTCCGCAAGTGGTTGACCCTCCCGCCATTCGCGGGAGCGATAGCATGCTCCACTCCGGAAAATTTCCGACCGCCGCGTGAATTCCTCTGCTTCAACTCTCGATTCGGTCAGAAACGCGTAGCGCTTATCAACCTCTCGATCGGTAAATTGCCGGGTCAACGATTGATTGGCCTGCCGGGTTTTTCCAAACACCATCAGGCCGCTGGTGTCCTTGTCGAGCCGGTGGATGATGGAAAGTTTGGCCCAGCGCGGTTCACGGTGCCGGAGCCAGTCGTAGATTCCCTCACTGCCGTAGGGTGAGGGCGCATGCGTGCTGATGCCAGGTGGTTTATTGATCAGCAGCAGGTGTTCGTCCTCAAACACCACACACGGAGGCAGTCCATTCACCGGGAGGAAGCGCTATCGCAGCAGGAAAAGTTTTTTTCGTTCTCCGCCGAGTTCAAACATCACGAACTGGATGTCTATCTCGATCAGCTCAGCGCTACCAATCAGATCTCCGACATACAGCGTCTTGCCGTTGATGAAAGCAGAAGGGTTCTTACGTCGGAAAATAATCCCCTGAAGTCTAAGTTCCGGGAACTCCGCAGTAGCGTCCCCGGTGGCCGGGGGCTTCACAGCCGGACGCCTCACATCCGGCGCCGGCGGCTCGATCGGATTGGTGATCGCCACTTGCACAGATTTTGGGGACGGGGTCGTTTTCGGCTGAACCGGGGGCCGCGGTGGGGTGACACTGACAACCGCATTGGTGACTGGCGCCGGGGTTGTGACAACGGAATTACTTTTCGGGGAGGTCGAAGGGGTCGGTGGCGTTGTCGCTTTCGCCACTCGCACCGGTCCCTGCCCCGGAGGAAAGTCATTGTAATCCGCTTCAGAAATAATCCGCGACTCGAGCATATCCATCCCTTCCGGAACGTCTGGCTCCGCATTACCCTGCCAATACTTATAGAAGAAGAAAATCGAGAGGCTGAAGAGAACGACGACGACCGCACCCAGACCGACAGCGGGCATGAACGGCTGGCGCGAACGCGGTCCCACGGCGCTCACTGGTGGAGGCAGAGCCTCCGGGCCCTTGGGACCCCGTGGCCCCGGGCTCGCCTGCTGCTTTTGCGCCTCGCTCGCTCGCTTCAGCGCGTCGTTGATCAGGCTCATACGTCGATCTGCCCTTCGAGTTCCCGAATCGCCCGGCCTACCATCCGGAAGTCCACTCGGTCTCGCCGGGCAACATAACCCGCCAACAGGCATTTGTCACAAACCGCGTTAATCAGGCGTGGAATCCCCCTGCTGTAACGGTAGATCCGCCAGATTGCGGCACCGGTAAACCACGGAGCCCCATTCGCCCCGCACGCCACTAGTCGATGTTGCACGTACTGACTGGCTTCTCCCTGGGTCAACGGCGGCAGGTGAAATCGAACCGTGATTCTCTGCCGGAGTTGCCGAAGATTGTGTTCGTTCAATCGCTCGCGCAACTCGGGTTGACCGAGTAACACGATCTGCAGCAGTTTGCGGTCATCGGTTTCCAGATTCGAAAGCAGGCGGACCTGTTCAAGCAACTCGGAAGTAAGATCCTGCGCTTCATCAATAATCAGGACGCTGTCGTTCCCGGTCATGACTTGCTCGAGGAGAAATTCGTTGAGTGCGGCCACCGTTTCCAGCCGATCAAGCCCCTTCACATCCACGCCGAACTCCATGGCGATGGCTTTCATCATCTGGTCCGGGGTGAGAACGGGATTCAGGATGAGAGCCGTGGCAAAGTTGTTTCCCAGTTGCTCAAGCATGGCCCGGCAAAGGGTTGTTTTTCCGGCCCCGACTTCTCCGGTCAATTGCACAAAACCCTTGCGCTCACGAATCCCGTACAGCATGTGATTCAATGCTTCCCGGTGCTTCGTGGTAAAATATAAGAGCCGCGGATTCGGATTAATGTTAAACGGCGGCTCTCTCAGGCCATAGTATTCCAGATACACGTGTCGGCCGTTTTAACCAATCCGAACCGGGTAGGAAAGCAAAGAAATCGCTGGTTCCCAAGGATTTGGCCACTCTGAGACACCGCAAATGGACAGTCAGGCGCCAATATTAACCTCTTCTCCGGGGCCGGGTTGAAGAACCTCAATTCGCGGATGGCGTGATCGAATCTGCTCCGCGAACCAGGCGCGGGAATCGGCATCACCGTGCCCCAGAATCACGGTTCGCGGCCCTACCTGACCGACAAAGTCCAGCAGTTCGTACCGATGCGCATGGGCCGTCAGGTCAAATTGCCTGACATCGCATCGCCGCTCCATTTCTCCGGCCGACTTGCTGAAAAGAAAACGTTCCCCCGGCCTTGCCTGCCTCAGCCTTCCGCCGGGCGTGTCCGGATCCGCATAACCCACAAAAAAGATACCCTGCCGTTCATCCTCGAGCATTCGCGAGGCGATCATATGCGCCGCGGTATTCTCGCTCAACATACCAGCGGTTAAAACGAACAGGCGGCCCTTATTGAGTTTGATGTCCTCCGCCTTGCGCGGGTCGAGCACAATGAGTTGGAGCGCCTCGTTCAGATTCAGGGTGGTGTGATTGCGGTTGGCCCGATGTGCCTGCAAATCATAAATCTCGGTAAACACGCGGCCGAGTCCACCAATGTAAACAGGTTGCCTCCGTAAGCGACCGGAACTCATCTCCATCGCCAACAAAGCGAGAATCTCCTGCGTTCGTCCGAGTGCGAACGATGGAATGAGGACACATCCCTTATTGGCCTGAACCTCACAAATCGATTTAACCAACCGTTCAATCTCAGCGTCCCGAGAAAAATCAGCGGGTGTCTCGCGATTACCACGCGTCGTTTCCATGATCAACACGTCGGCCCGGACGTCGCCAAATTGTGCGCCGCGCAGGATTGTTTGATCCTGAAAACTCACGTCACTCGTATAGAAAACTGTTTCCCGGGCTCCGCGAATCATAATTCCAGCCGATCCGAGGGCATGCCCGGCATCAATGAATTCCAACGTCGGCGAAGACGTATTCCCCGGCAATCGATTAACCGCACCCCATTCAATCTCACGATTGTATTTGTAGCCCTGAAAGACGGGCGCCAGGTCATCCACTTCACGATGCGTATACAGCGGATACTCACTGATGCCGGCCTCCTCGCGTTGTCGCTTCATCACGTTGACCGAGTTATGCAAAACCCGTTCGACAATGAAGTAGCTTAACTCGGTCATCAGCACATGCGCCTTGGGGTGTTCCCGAACGGCGACCGGTAGCGATCCAACGTGATCGTGATGACAATGCGTAATCGCAATGGCATCGACTTGCTCCTTGCGAATGGTGGAATAGAGTGGCAACGAATCGTTCCCGTCTCGCTTCGGATGAACCCCCGCGTCCATCAACAGCCCGTGTCCATCAATTTCGACAAACCACGCACTGGCACCAATGTCGGTGTCCGGATTCAAGTTCTTGATACGCATCACAACCAGCGTACCGGGGATTGGCGATTACAGCACGAAAATCGTTGATTTTCGGTCGGAAAAGTTTTTTGAGAATTGTAAATTTTTAGTGAAGGAAGCTTGAAGTGTTCACGTCTCTATTAGCGAAGTTGGTTTGGTTGTTGGGGTAGAAGCGGGTGGGCGAAAGCCGCCCGCTTCTCTTTTTTTCCGGAGGAATTCTGACCGAAAATGTTTAACCCATGGGGCGTAATCGCGTATTTGCCGCAATTGCCTCGGAAAGCAGGCCCAATGCCTCGGATTTCGACACAGCTCCAACCATTTTCCTCTCCTTTAAGTTGTTGATTACCGGGATGTTACGTTGATCACTCCGCAACAAACTGGGCAACGCGTCCAAAACCAATTGCCCGGGCACCAGCATAACGGGAACCGGAATCATGATATCGCTCGCAATAACACTGTTCAATTCGTCGGCGGCATTCAGGTGGGGCTTCAGGTCATGCAGGGCAACCAATCCTATCAGTCGCTCGTTTTTGTCGACCACCGGTAGATAATTAAATGTCTGGCGCAAAAAGCGCCCCGCAATTTCCGGCAGAAGGGCATTGTCACGCACTGGTGGTACGGGTGCCTGCATCACATCACCGATTTTGTGGTGATGAGCTGCTCCGAGCGTCGTTGAATCCATGCTGGATTCAAGTTCACGATGCTTGAGCGCCGAGGTATAAATCGAATCTGGATGCAGCCGTCGGGCAATCAGTGTTGCCAGAACGCAACTGAGCATCAGGGGCGGCATCATACTGTAGTTGAGTGAAATCTCGAACATCATGATCATCGCCAGTAGCGGTGAATGCACGGTGGCGGCCAGCACACTTCCCATCCCGACAAGCGCAAAGGTATGGGTGGGTAATTCGGTGGCATATCCAGCCTGATGTAACACGAGGGCAAATGCGCACCCTCCCCCAGCGCCAAGAAATAGCGTCGGAGTAAACACACCGCCAATCGTCCCGGCTCCAACAGCAACGACGGTCGCAATCAACTTCGCGAAGAACAGTCCGAGCACAACCGTCACCGCCATCTGGTGAGTCAGAATCCGGTTGGTTGCGGTGTAGCCATTCCCCCAGACTTCCGGCCACCCAATCGCAATCGCTCCAACCACCAGACCGCCGAGCATCAGGTTTCCATAAATCGGAAGTTTGAATCGCGCGAACAGGTTTTTGCATTCCTCGACCATTTTCAGAAACATCGTTCCGACAACTCCCGCAAAAATTCCCAACAACAAAAACCAATACAACTGCGAGAGGTGAGTGAAATCGAATCCGGGAACCGTGTACCACGGCTGCACGCCGAAGAAACTGCGCGAGACCAGAGTTGCCACTACCGACGCCGTGACCAGTGGGGCAAAGATGTTCATCGAGAAATTGCCGAGTACAATTTGGGCGGCGAATACCGCGCCTGCAATCGGCGCATTGTAGGCGGCGGCAATACCGGCAGAGGCACCGCATCCAACCAGCAGACGCAATCGATAGGGTGGCCACTTGGCGAACTGCCCCAGTTTGGATGCTATCGTCGCAGACAATGCCGCAATCGCGCCCTCTCGTCCGATGGAGGCACCGGAGGCGATGCTGAGCAGTGATGAAAACCCGCGGACCATTCCCGGTCCAAATCTCAATCGCCCGTCACCAGCCACTACCGCTTCAATGAAATTGGTCGATCCGCGATTCACCCATTTTAGTCCCCAATGCAAGACCAGCCCCGCCGCCAATCCTCCCAGAGCAGGAATCAGGAATCGTTGCCAAGGCGAGAGAATTTCCGCAATGCTGACAAGGTCACCGGGATTGCGCAGCGTCAGGATTTTCAGCCCCTCGATGGCATAAAGAAACAGAACATTGACCACTCCGCCGACGATGCCCACCAGCGCCGCCAGAAGAAGATGCATGGCCTCCTCCGTGACGAGCACCTGCTCACGCACATCAAACGCCCGCCGCCAGGTCTTGCCCCAGAACCACTGGAAGATTTTCAACCGGCGCCAGAACCGGTCATTCGGCGGCTTATCCACAGTCCGAATCTAACCGCCAATGGCACTCGAATCAGTAGAAATCTGTTTTCTCAGACAGCCTGGAGTGAATATCAGTTTATTGCAGGGAACGGTCTGAGCCGGAAGGAGGCAGATGGAGCGCGGAATTCATTCCGCGGAAACGTGGATTTGCCAATCGGCTCTCGTAGATTTTGGTGAGTGGTTCTGAAACACGAAATTGTGTGGAGTGCCGACGATAGGGCAAAGCGCGTGAACGCTGGTGGAAAGTGGACGACTCTGCGG
>CALBIE010000720.1 GCA_937893495.1 uncultured Verrucomicrobiales bacterium
GAATCCAGCATCTCCCGGATCAGTCATCGGTTCGATACTGTAATGAAAATCAACCGCGGCGTCCCCTTTTCGGGCAAAACTAATTGTCACTCCATAGCGATAATTCGTGACCATCCGCCGACTGGCTCCGTCGAATATTGGACGCAACTTGAACCATTCATCGACGCGCGATACGTAGCCGTCGGCCACGGCAAATATCGGTGGATACGACGCCGGCCTGGTTGGTGAACAATCGTCGGACGGCGGTTTGAAATAGAGATGCGCGCCGGTATGGGGCTGGCGACTGCGCCGTCCTCGATACGGATGACCCGCCACCACTTCTTCCATGTTGACAAGAAATCGGTCCGATTTTCGATCAGCAAAAACTTTTATGTCCGGCAACTCACGAATCATGCGGGCGCGTTCCAATCGGGAAGGATTCGACAGAAGGGACTGTTCCCGATCTGAAGCTGCCGGTCGTCCGGATCCGCCAGATGATGGTTCAGCCGATTGCGCGATTGATGCCATCAGGCAGATGCAGCCCATCAAGGCATATGCTATGATCCTCGCGAACCGATTTCGCGGTTGAATACCTGCTTGCAGTTGGTCGCACCACTTTCCGGGGAACATCATCATGAATCGCGCCTGTTGATAAACCAGATTGCCGCCTTGCCAGCAAGCATTCCCACGCTCGATCCAGACTTGAACAATCGGCACAGATGAAGCATCAAAGCAATCTCATTACCATGGAACGCCACAACATCGGACGCCGACTTATCATCGCAACGACACTTGCCATGCTGCTGGCCCGGTCTGTGAGCCCTTGCAGTTGTTCAGCCGCGGCCATTCCCGAAGAACCCATTCGCATCGGACACGAATCACAATTCCTGTTCGACCTGCATGTCGTCGACAACTACTGGGCGATTCATTACAAGCGCCAGGCTGTCCAACGGGTCTTTCACCAACCTACGAAACATCCGGCCAATCCCGTGATGAAGGCGGATTCACCCAGCTACACCTGGGTTGTCCGCGATGAGAAGGCGGGTGTGTTTCGCATGTATTATCAGGCCAACGTCATCATCGACGGGTCCGGTGCAAAGGATTCGAACCAGGAGGTTTTGCCGGATGCAAAAGGCAAAACAAAAGGACGCAAATTCCGCACCTTTATCGCCTACGCCGAATCGCCGGACGGAATCAAGTGGACACGACCGCATCTCGATCACTACCCCGGCCGCAAGCCGAAGCCAAACAACATCGTCATCGCCCACAGTGAGCATCCGATGATCGAAACGTGTTCCCCTGCCCTGCTTGAGTTGCCGGAGAAAGATCGGCGAGGCTACAAGTACACCATGCTCTACCGGGGCAAAGGCCGCGGCGCGGGAACCCACGGCGGCATTCGCGCGATCAGTTCAAAGGATGGCATTCGTTGGGATGAATCGAGTGACACCATTGTCGCCCACCTCCACAGCGATCATCCGAACACGATTTCCTACGATCCATTGCGCGACGAATACGTGATGTACTGCCGCGCAAAAGACATCTATCGCGCCTGGGGTGACACGATGATCGATACGGGCGCCTCACGACGCGTCGCCCGCATGAGCAGTAAAACGCTTTTCGGTGACTGGATGGAACACACCCGACCGCAGACGATTATCATCCCCGACGAAGTGGACAATCAAATCCACCACAACTTCTATTACGGCATGCCGACAGTCCATCGCGCCGGCCTCTACTGGGGTTTTCTCGAGAATTTCCGAATGAACGATTTCATTTACACGGAACTTGCCTTCAGCCGCGATGGCTTTCAGTTTCAGCGACTCCCCTTGCGCCCGAAACTGCTGGAATACGGGGAAGACGGCGAGTGGGATGATACGATGATTTTCATGAGTCCGGCCTGGGTCGAGGTCGGCGACGAATGGTGGTTTTACTATTCCGGCTGGGACGGGCCGCACGGCACGCCCGAGCGCAACGGCGCCATCGGCCTCGCGACGGTCCGCAAAGAAGGACTCATTTCGCTGCGCGGTCCCAAAGGTGGCGGCGTCGTTGCCACGCGACGAATCATCTGGCCGGGCGGCGATCTCGCAGTCAACGCCAATGCCTCTGGCGGTACGTTGACCGTGCGGGTCAGCGACAGCAAACGCAAACCCATCGAGGGCTTCAATCATGCCGACTGCAAAGTATTTTCCGGCGACAATACGAGCCACGTCATTGCCTGGAATGGCCGGTCATTGAATGATTTGAATGGCAAAGAAATCCGCCTCGAATTCCATCTGAAAGACGCCGACCTTTATACCTTTCGCGCAACCCGTTGAACAATTTGATCAATAAACTCAAACGAATGAAAACATGTTTCCGTTTCGGCAATTACCAGGCACTGACGATTCTCCTCGCGACCGCCGCCGCGTCCATCACCCACGCCGCGACCGGGCGAGTTCTTGATCCGAAGTTTCATCATCTTGGCAACGACATCGTCAAGACATGGCCGGAGGCGCCATCCGAGCCGGCAGGCTTCAAATGGGAATTGAAATTTGAGGCCAAAGCCAACGGGAAGGAAATGACCCTCGCCCTGACCCACCGCGACATTCACGATCGGTGGGCGATTCAAATCAACGACAAGAAGATCGGAGAGCTTACGCAAACACGCGAACGCAAGCTGCACTATTATTCCGTCCCGCCCGGTGCATTGAAGGATGGCGAAAATACGCTGCTTATCTCCATTATTCGCGGTCAGGACGATATCACCATCGGAGGGGCGACACTCCATGACGGAACCCTGCGCGATGTGTTCAAGCTAAGACCGGTCACGGTGGCCGTCGTGGATGAAGGGACCGGTCGCCATCTTCCCGCCCGGATCACCATTGCCGACAAGACGAACTCGCTGGCCGAGATTTATTATGCCGCGACACCCCGCACTGCCGTTCGCCGGGGCGTGCTCTACACCTACGGCGAACCAACGCAACTCGAACTGCCGGCCGGCGATTACGATGTTTACGCAACGCACGGAACGGAATGGAGCATGGCTCATCAAACCCTCCTTGTGACCGCAAACTCCAGTCCCGCTCTCCAACTGGCGCTCCGTCGCGAACTGGAAACACCGGGCTTCGTTGCGGCGGACACTCACATTCACACGCTGACGTTCAGTGGACACGGCGACGCCTCAGCCGAGGAGCGCATGCTCACTCTCGCCGCCGAAGGAGTCGAACTTGCCATTGCGACGGACCACAATCACCAGACCGATTTCAAACCCTTTCAGGCGAAGATGAAGTTGAATGACTATTTCACTTCCGTCACCGGCAATGAGGTGACCACGAAGAACGGCCACTTCAACTCGTTCCCGCTGCCTCCCGGCAAAAACATCCCGCCCTATGATGAAACCGACTGGGTTAAACTGGTCGATGGCATTCGCGCCAAGGGGGCCAAGGTCGTGATATTGAATCATCCACGATGGCCTGATATTCCGCGCGGTCCATTCGGCCGCTTCGGGCTCAATCGCGCGTCCGGTGAACGGGCGTCCGGTTCCGCATTCACATTTGATGCCCTGGAATTGATCAATTCCGGCACTCTGCAACCGGATCCGCTTTACATCTGCCGCGACTGGTTTGCCCTGCTCAATCATGGAGAAAAAATCACTGCCGTCGGCAGCTCGGACTCACACACGGTCGGCAATATCGTGGGTCAAGGGAGAACTTACGTGCGAAGCTCCACGGATGTCCCGGCCCACATCAACGTCGATGAAGCCTGTACCGCATTTCTCGCCGGCGATACCACGGTCAGCCTCGGCATCATCGCCGACGTGAAAGTAAACGACCGATACCGGATGGGTCATCAAATCAAACTGACCGGCAAGCCGCTCGACGTGAATTTGCGGGTTACCGCCCCATCCTGGGTGACGCCCCGGAGGGCAATCGTTTACCTCAACGGAAGCGCCGTTTCCGAACAAGCCGTTCCAATAAGCGCCAAGGGACGGCCAACTAATTCAAAGCTGCGGTTTAAAATACCCGCCCCGATTCACGATTCCTGGCTGGTGTGTGTAATTCTCGGCGATGGGGTGAAATGCCCCGCCTGGAAAACCGAGGAAAACTACACCTTTGCCGCAACGAACCCCATCTATCTCGATGCAGACGCCGACGGCAATTATCGCAGCCCTGGCGAAACAGCTGCCGCCATTCTTGAAAGGACGAAGAACGACGCGAATAAGATTTGGAAGGAAATCATGGTCGCCGACGACGCCATCGCGATTCAACTCCTCTCCCAAACTCGTCTCCGCAACAATACGCAGCAACGAGCGGAATTAGATCGACGCGTCAAAGAAGCGGCAACGACTCGGAATATTTTTGCCGAATACCTTCGGTATCTGCCTTCCAAATAATCTGCGTCGCCATAACGAGATGAAGCAAGAGACGCGGGTGAATATCCCGTCAAAGGCCCTGCCAATACGATTCTCCGGCTACTGATAACGAGTAACCAGATCCTCAAACAATCGCACGTACGATTGCTCCTTCAACAAGCGAACCTGTTCCTGGTCATTTTCCGCTCTGCTGACCCGTGCACTGTGTCGCTGGTTCTCAATCGAACGAGGCGTCAAGAGCTCCCATTTTCCCGATGACACGTCAATGACCGCCGCCTTGATCCGGATCCTCATGTGTTGCGATTGGTCCGGAAAAATCCGTCCAACCACCGGCACCCAGGACACCGCTTTGCCCGGGCCGCGATCAATTCCCGATTCCAGAATCCCCCAGTAAACCACCATTGTCTTCGCCCCGCCCCGCGCCGCAGCAAGCCTGAACGTCTTCGCAATCGACTCTTTAGAACGCTCCGTCACCGACTCCTTCCGTTCCCGGATGCCGCTCAAAGGAAGCACGGTGTATTGTTTCTCAGCCACCTTCATCATGGCGTCATCAGGAAAGACGGCACCTGACTGTATCAACACAATCCGTTCCCCGTTCTTGAGTTGAATCGACGGACGATTTACCGCTGCCTGTTGAATCTCAGCCTCCGAAATCCTGCCATCAGATTCATGGGAAGTTTCCACGATTCGCGAATCCCGTATCGAGGCATTGAACCGGATTGCGCGGAGTGCCGAGCAGGTGCTCGGCGCTCCATCCGGTTCATGGGGAGCCCGCACGATTTCATAGTCGCACATCGGGACTTCGAACCCGAATGTCGTAAGCCGGTCACAGACCGGCGCTCCGACTGGAAACGGAGCGCCGGCTTGCAGCCGGCTTACCGCGTGACACATCAAAATGGGTTCATGGAAAGGTTCAAATGAGCTCCAAAATCCAATTCAGCCGCCGCTACGCCATCAAGCGCGGCACTGATTGAAATCTGAAAACTGGAGTTTCCTTGGAGCTTGATACCTGGAATTTGGATTTTCGGCCACTCCGCATCCGACATCACTGACACGTCCAACCGCCATCCACCACCAGCATGCTGCCCGTTGTGTAGCTGGCCGCGTCGCTTGCGAGATACATCGCGGCACCCTGAATCTCCCGCAATTCACCCCAGCGCTTCAACGCGGTCGCGCCCACGATGAATTTCTTTCCCTCTTCCGTATCGGCGATTGGAACATTCATCGCTGTCAGGAATGGGCCGGGGCAGATGGCATTGACGGTGATGCCGCAATCGGCAACCTCAAGCGCCAATCCGCGCGTCATGTTGACGACCGCGCCTTTGCTCGCGGTGTAGGGTGTGCGATTGGCCAGACCCACAATGCCGAGCGTGCTGGCGAGATTGATGATGCGCCCGGATTTCTTCTCCTTCATGTGCGGCAACACCGCTTTGCAACACAGCCAGATGCCATTCACATTGATGTCCTGCACTTGTTTGAACTGCTCGAAGGTCAAATCGGCGATTGCACCCCGGATGTTGATGCCCGCGCTGGTGATGAGGATGTCGATCCCACCCAATTCACTGATACAGCGGGCGGCCATCGCGTTGACCTGTTCCTCACTCGTGACGTCTGCGCAATGACCGATGGCCTTCACCTTGTATTCGACTTCGATTGCTTCCGCTGCGGCCTTCGCCTCCGCATCCGTACGACTCACAAGCATGACATTGGCACCGGCTGAAGCGAGGCCGGCGGCCATGGCTTCGCCGAGCCCCTTGGAGCCACCGGTGATGATTGCATTCCGTCCCGTCAGATCGAATTGTTTGATTCCTGGTAGCATGTGTTTTGAAGGGATTGAGTAACGGGACAATTCAACGAAAGCAACATCGTATTGCCGCAAGGTGGCGGCAGCGCCGTAGCGTAGGCGTCTCGCCTGCGTGTTTCTGTAATGTCCCGGTGTAGGGCGTTTGCGTTGGTGACTGGCGGCGAGACGCCGCCCGAACCCGCAGGCGGGACGCCTGCGCTACGCCGCCGGATATTCCCACGGCTTGCGGTATTCCCGTCGCAACATCGCGTTTGCATCCGCGTCCCCGACAATCTGTTCCTTCGCGCCGTCCCACTTCACGCTGCGACCGAGTTTGTAGGAAATCATGCCCAGCATCGGCAGCACCGAGGAACGATGCGACGCTTCAATCTCAGCGACCGGCTTGCGTTTCTGCTCAATGGCATCAAGGAAGTCGCGCCACAACGGCGGAATGTTGTGCCCGTCCTTTACGTTGTCAAATTTCGGATCTTCATGCACCGGCCTGGCATTTCGAGCCGACGGATAAAACGTCCAGCCATCGCGCCAGCCCATGTGAAAAACACCCTTGCTGCCGTAGAAATAGCAGCCGTACGGATGACTCTCGCCACCCTTCCCGGCGTATTTGCGATGCTCCCATGTCGCCGTAAACGACTCGAACTGATACGTGGCAATCTGGGTATCCGGGGCATCGGTCGTGGATTCGTCCTTCGTAAACACTGGCGGCCCGGCAATCGGCCGACCACCGGTCGAGAAGACCGCCTTGGGATACTTCTCATCCGTCCACCACAACACCTGATCCAGCCAATGCACGCCCCAGTCACCAAGCGTTCCGTTGGCGTAATCGAGGAAGTTTCGCCAACCGCCCGGGGTCAGCTTTCGGCAATAGGGTCGCTTGGGCGCCGGTCCACACCACATGTCCCAATCCATGCCGGTCGGTGTTGGCGCGTGAGGAGTCGGCTTCTCAACGCCACCGCCTCCACCGCTCACAAACATCCGCACCATGCCGATGTCGCCGACCTGGCCCGACTTGAGAAATTTCATTCCGGAAACGTGATGTGGCCCGATGCGCCGATGCAGTCCCACCTGCACCACCCGGTCCGCCGCCTTCGCCGCGTTCACAATAGCGCGACTCTCCACAACCGTATGCGCCGTCGGCTTTTCCAGAAACACATGAGCACCCACTTCGAGGGCGGCAATCGCCGGCAGCGCGTGCCAATGATCCGGGGTCGCGATGATCACAATCTCCGGCCGCTCCTTCTTGAGCATCTCGCGATAATCCTTGTACTTGCGCGGCTTGTCGCCGTTCAACCCCTCCACCTCGTCCGCCGAAGCGTTCATGGCTCGATCATAGACATCGTTGACCCCAACCACCTTGCATTGCCCAGCCGCCATCGCTTCACGCAGGATGTTCATGCCCCACCAACCGGAACCAATCAGCGCGGTTTTGTAGCGATGCCCGGGCGCGGCGCCCAGCAGCGGAATGGTGCCAAAGGCCGCGCCGGCAGCAGCCCCGGTTCGAATGAATTTTCGTCGAGTCGTCTTCATGATGTTTCAAAACACATTAACCACAGATGGACGCGGATTGTAGCGCAGGCGTCCCGCCTGCATAGGTCGCCCGTCATCCGCCGAAACGGTCTTCCCACCGAATGAACCACAAGGCCAGCGAACACTCAATCGGCATTGATTCCCGTTTCCGGCATCAGCCCGGTCTCGTTTAATGCGCAAGCTGAAGTGCAGGCGGGACGCCCGCGCCACGTTCACTTCCCACTGACATCGATACAAACCAAATCCCCAGCGGCATTGCGGACGTAAATTCTGCCATTGGCCAACGTCGGAACCGTCCAGCACTTGCCGCCAATCACCTTCGCCTTCGCAATCGCCTTGAATCCCTTCGGCGACGCCGGCCCCACCATCAGGTCCCCCTTCGGACTGAGCACAATAAGTTTACCCTGCGAGGCGATGACGGAGGCGAACCCCAATTCCTGCGTCTCCCATTGCAACTTGCCCGTCTTCCAATCAAGACATTTGAAATAGGCCTTTGAGTTGCTGTCACCATCGGGACCGTAAAGATACCCATCAATCAGAACCGCCGTGTTCAACTGCGTGCGGAATTTTCGATCCTTCCAAAGTTCCTCCGGCTCACCCGGCTTCAGGCGAAACATTCCAGCCCCCTTTGAATAGCCGGATGAAACAAACACTTGATCCCCAACAACAATCGGATCCGCCGCGTTGACACCATACCGCGTCGGCCAACCAAAAAACCAGATTCGTTTACCCGACATTGGTTCGACCCCGGCAAAACCTTCTCCGGAACTGAATATGAAATACTCCCTGCCACCACTCTTGTACGGATACGGTGTGCTGTAACCCGGTTCCGCCTCGCCTGATTTCCATATCGTCTTCCCCGTCATCTTGTCCACAGCCAAACCGGCCGGTCCGGCGTTGAGCAACAGCAGTTTGCCATAAGGAAATGGAGAACCCGAGTAACCCCAATCACCCTGACGCAACTTCTCTTCTTTGGTAATGTTCCGCTGCCAGACAATCTTGCCGCTGGCGGCGTCGAAGCAGAACAAATCACCGAATCGGCTGAGCGTGTAAACGCGATTCCCATCCACCGTCGGTGTCACACTTGGGCCGCCGTTGTAATACAGTCTCCCCAAGTCCGCATTGTAGGAATGACTCCACAACTTTTTCCCGCTGACCGCTTCGAAACAATAAACGGTATCCTGATCCTTTGCGTTGCCCATCGTGTAGGCGCGCCCATCCGCGACGGAAATGGATGAAAACCCAATCCCCACCTTGGCACTCCAAAGCCGCTTCGGCCCGGACGCCGGCCATTTGGAGGTCCAACCAGTCTCCTTGGAAATCCCGTCATGGTTCGGGCCTCTGTAAATCGGCCAGTCATCGGCAACAAGCGGAAAACAACCGACCGCAAAGAAACAAATCGCTCGTGAAATCATGGAGGGGTAATGGATAGTATTTTTTCGCCGCTGTCGATACGGAAGAAGCGGCAAACCTTAGCATGGGCGCATCTTGGCACTGCCCCCGATTGCAAATGGGCCGGAGCGCGGCTGTGTGCGAAGCACCAGCCGCAGCACGTTGGAAAACGCGGTGGCATGAGGGGAATTCCAGCCGTCCAGTCTCGCGAAGCTGCTGCGGCTGGTCTGCGACACAGCC
>CALBIE010000721.1 GCA_937893495.1 uncultured Verrucomicrobiales bacterium
GCGCAGAATGACGGACAGGTGCATGGTGCCGGTTCGCACGACAAGACCGGCAAGCATTGCCCGGCTGACGATCCGAATGGCAAACTTGATATCACCAAATGCTCGGGCTACTGGCTCAAGGATTACGAAGCGCGGGGCATCAAGCACATCTGCTGGGATGGCTGCATGTTTCCGAACGCCACGCTGGAGACTCCGGCGACGTGGAATACCATTCTCGACGCGATGATCAAGGTGCGCGACGCGCATGGGAAGTAAACCGGAGTAAACAGGATTCAACGGTGAGCACAAAAGCTCCAGGCTCCAAAACTCAAGCCTCAAAGAAGCTTCAAACTTCAATGGAAAGCCTGCGGCTCGGTTCCGGGGTGTCAGACTGGATTTTGAGACCTGGAGCTTGAAGATTGATGCCTGGAGTTTGAAACCGGTTCGTTATTTGCACACACATTCAACCAGAAATCACAAAAGAAAGTTTCAAACATGAGTGACAAGAAACCATTGAACATCGGTCTCGTCGGATACGGCTTCATGGGCCGGACCCATTCCAACGGATACAAACGCGTCAACGACTTCTTCGGCGACCTCGAATATCGCCCGGTCCTCAAGGCCGTGTGCGGTCGCACGCAGGACAAAGCGCAGGCCTTTGCGGACCAGTGGGGCTACGAGTCGGTCGAGACCGATTGGAAAAAGCTCGTGGCGCGCGCCGACATCGACGCCATCGACATCTGCACGCCCAACGATCAGCATGCGGAAGTGGCCATCGCCGCCGCGAAGGCAGGCAAGATGGTGCTCTGCGAAAAACCGCTGGCCCGAACCGCCGCCGAGAGTGAACCGATGGTGGCCGCCGTCGAAGAGGCGAAGGTGCCCAATACCGTGTGGTACAATTATCGCCGCGTGCCGGCCGTAACGCTGGCCAAGCAGATTGTCGATTCCGGCAAGCTTGGAAAAATTTTCCACTATCGCGCCAACTTCCTCCAGGACTGGACCATCAGTGCTGATCTGCCGCAAGGCGGTGCGGGCCTCTGGCGTCTTGACGCCGCCGCCGCTGGTTCCGGCGTCACGGGCGACTTGCTGGCACACTGCATCGATACGGCCATCTGGCTGAATGGGAGCATTAAGGACGTTTCCGCGATGACTGAAACGTTCATCAAAGAGCGCGTTCACACGGCCACGGGCGAAAAACAAGCGGTCACCATCGACGACGCCTGTCTCTTTCATTGCCACTTCGCCAATGGTTCGCTCGGCTTGTTTGAATCCACCCGCTATGCGCGCGGCCACAAGGCTCTCTACACCTTTGAAATCAACGGCGAGCACGCCTCCATTCGCTGGGATTTGCACGACCTGAATCGCCTTGAGTATTTCGATCACTCGGACGATTCCATCGTGCGCGGCTGGCGCACGGTCCACATCACGGATGGCGACCAGCCCTACATGGGGCATTGGTGGGTGCCGGGACTTTGTATCGGCTACGAGCACACCTTCGTTCATCAGGTGGCGGACTTTTTGAAATCGCTCTCCACGGGCGAACCGTGCCGCCCGACGTTCCGCGACGCGCTTGAGACCGCCAGAGTGTGTGATGCCGTGTTGGCGTCCGCCGCCGAGCGCGCCTGGAAAAACGTCTGACCTGGTCGGTCCGATTTACAAAAAGCGCGGCAAACGCCGCGCTTTTTTTGCGCCGTGAACGGTTGATGAAGATTTTTCAAACACCGAGGGTTGACGTTTTCGGCGAGTTGTACAAAATCCGGACTGAATTTCACGGCACGTTGAGCGTCTGCGAAATACAGGAATAATTGATTATATGACTGCAAAAAAAACCATTATCGGAACGAGTGTCGTGTTGGCATTGGTCGTGGGTGCATTGTCCGCTCAAGCGGGTAAGGTTCCGCCGGCCGCTAGCAAAAAAGGCGTGACATACGCGAAGGACATCAAAGGAATCCTTGAGTCGCACAAGTGCTTCAATTGCCACGGCGAGGAGAAACAGAAGGGCAAACTCCGGCTGGACAGCCTAGAGTGGGTGAAAAAGGGCGCAAAGGGCGACCCCGTCGGCATTGTCGGCAAGAGTGGTGAAAGTACGATGGTGCTCTCGACATCCCGCGTGGATGAAGACGAAGCCATGCCGCCGGAAGGCAAAGGCGACCCGTTGACCGCCGCTGAAATCGGACTGATTCGCGCTTGGATTGATCAGGGCATGAAGTAGTCAGGGTCCGGATCAGGAGCCATAGAATTCGAAAAACCAAGCCCCGGTGGAAGCCGGGGCTTTTTTTGTCAGAAACGGTCGAGCCGATCAGTCGTTTGAAAAATTTCCGAGACGCGAGCCCGGTTCGTCACGAAACCGGCTGCGGATTCCGCCATTCATGCCCACTTTTGGAGAGCAGATCTTCCGCAGCCACCGGTCCCCAAGTGCCGGCCGAATAAAACTCCCGGTTCGTGAGTGGCTTTCCTTCCCAGCCTTGGCGAATCGGATCGACGAACTGCCACGCAGTTTCCACCTCGTCCCGGCGGATGAACAAAGTCGCGTCGCCGGAAATCGCTTCCAGCAACAGCCGCTCGTAGGCTTCGGGCGTGTAGGCTCCAAACTCGCTGTCGTAGCTGAAATGCATGCGAACCGGACGCACCTGCGTGCTGGTGCCGGGCACCTTGCCATTGAAGCGCAGGTAGATTCCCTCATTCGGTTGCAGGCGTAACGTGATGGCATTCGGATCCAGAGAGGAGCCGCAATGGGCCGCGAACAGGACGTGGGGGGTCGGCCGGAACTGCACCCGCACCTCGCTGGCGCTCAGTGGCAGATTTTTTCCGGTCCGCAGAAAAAACGGGACGCCGGACCAGCGCCAGTTATCGATGAACAGTTTCATCGCAACAAATGTCTCGGTGTTCGAATCAGCCTTGACCTTTTCCTCCTGGCGGTATCCCGGGCGCTGCTCGCCATCCAACTGTCCGGCGAAATACTGACCGCGAACCACCTGGCTGGCGACATTTCCGGGCGCAATGGGACGGAGTGATTTCAGCAGTTTAACCTTTTCGTCGCGAATGTCCTCGGCAGCGAGGGATACGGGCGGTTCCATCGCAATCAGGGAGAGCACCTGCAGGAGATGGTTCTGCACCATGTCCCGCATGGCGCCGGATTCCTCGTAATATCCGCCGCGCGAACCCACGCCGAGTTTTTCACTGACGGTAATCTGCACATGATCCACCGACTGCCGATTCCAGAGTTGTTCAAACACCGCGTTGGAAAAGCGGAACATCAGAATGTTCTGCACCGTCTCTTTGCCGAGATAATGGTCGATGCGATAGATCTGCTTTTCATGAGCATACTGGGTCAACTCGTGATTGAGTTTCTCCGCGCTGGGCCAGTCCGTGCCAAAGGGTTTCTCGACGACGATTCGCTGCCATCGGTCGGCGAGTTCCTCCCGCAGGAGCAGGTTCGCATGATGCAGATGCTCGGCCACCGCCCCGAAAAGGCTTGGAGAAATCGCGAGATAGAAGAGGAGATTATGGCGTAATTGTGGATTGCCAAATCCACTCAGTTGGTGCTCCAGGCGCTGGTAGGCGTCCGCCTCCGTGAGGTCACCGCGGCAATACGAAACATTCGCGGCGAATGCTTCCCAGGTGGCCTCGTCGAAAATCTTGGTACGGGAGAACTTCCCCATGGCCTCACGCAATTCGGCGCGCCAACTTTCGTCGGTTTTCTCGCGACGGGCGAAACCGACGATTCGGAAAGGGGTGGGGAGAACTTTTTCCACGTGAAGATGAAACAGCGCCGGAATAAGTTTGCGTGCGGTGAGATCGCCGCTGGCGCCGAAAATTACAATGGTACACGGTTCCACCGCTTTGCGACCGCTATCGAGCCGGCACTCCATCAACTCGTCGAGTTGGCCTGAGTCTTCCATAAGGGCGACGACAATGGCGCAGATTAGCGGAAATTCAATCCTGCAAGTGCCGACAATTCCAAGTTTTATTCACGGTGTTGCCCGATCTGGTTCATCACCGAACGACTGTTTGCTCGCTGCGCGTTGACTATTTATCGACCGGAGCGGCCGGCGGTGTGTCCTCAGGCGCTGGCACCGGGGCTTCCGCTGCTTTCGGCAAAGGCCGCTTGAAGGTGTAAATCAATCGGCTCTGTTGCATGCCAAATTGGTTTGTCAGGCCGGCAATAGCCAGTTCCCGTCGTGTAATCAGTTCCCATCCGTCGGTGCCCATTTCGCTCAAAAAGTGATCCTCCAGCATCTCGGTCGGGCGTTTGGCGGGCGTGAAAGCCAGTCCGGTGCCACTCCCGTTCACGTTGGTGTACTGCCAGCCAGTCGGATACGATTCAGGAGGAGGCGGGGGAGCCGGTTGACTTTTGATGACCAAAAGCGCCGCGATAGCAACGGTGATCGACACCATTCCGGCGCCCAATAATGAGGCGGTGTTGAGTTTCATGTTTTCTTAAACAAGAAGAACTATCGGGCAAGGTTTCAAGCCCTAATGCGCCACCAGAACATTCGCTCGAGGTTGGTGCGGTTCGGATAGGAGCGAGGGATCCAGTCGGAAATAAGCTCAAAATGCGGGGAGAAGCGTTCAATGATTTCTTCGCGATTCGTACCGAAAGGCGGGCCTTCCGTATCGGGTATGAAGTAGTGCACGGCGAGAAACTGGCCTCCTGGCTTCAACCATCGGCGAACGGCCTCGACGTAATCAGCGCGCCTCGTTGGGGAGATGGCGCAAAACAAGGTGTGCTCGAAGATCCAGTCAAACTGTGCAAACGGTTCGTCATCGAGGAAGTTGCCGAGATTAAATTGCGTGGCTAATCCAGTGGATTTGGTGCGATTCTCGCTCCCGCGGATGGCGCTGGGCGCAAGATCGACGCCAGTTGCATCGTGTTCAGCCTCTGACCAGACCCGGGCGTCATAGCCGAATCCGCAACCCGGGATCAGGATCGTGCCCTTCGGTTCATCGGGATGCTGCGCGAGCCAGTCCACCAAACCAGGCGACGCTTCGCCCTTATCCCAGCGAGTGTCGCCGAGTTGATAACATTCCTCCCAATCCGTGCCGCCATCTTTTGTTCGCGGGCGGGTCGCTGCTTCGAGCCACGCCTGATTATCACAATACCATCGAACCGTTTTACGTATCCCTTCGGAAAATTCGACACCGGGTTTCCAGCCAAGCTCGCGCTGAAGCCTGGTCGGATCAATTGCGTAGCGCTGATCGTGTCCGGGTCGGTCGGCGACAAATTCAATCAGCTCTCGCGAGTTGCCGCCCAACCCCGGGTAGATCTCATCAGCCAGGTCGCAGAGCAACTCGATGAGATTCAAGTTCGTTGATTCATTACGTGAGCCGATGTTGTAGGTCTCGCCAGTCTTGCCACTGGCGAGAACCCGCCAAAGCGCCTCGACGTGATCGGAGACGTGAATCCAGTCACGGATTTGCTGTCCGTTGCCGTAAATCGGGATGGACTGGCGATTCAGGATGGCTTGAATCGCGACGGGGAAAAGTTTTTCCGGATGTTGTCTCGGGCCGTAGTTGTTCGTGCAGTTAGTGATTATGGCCGGAAAATCGTATGTCCGGATGTACGAGCGGACGAGCATGTCCGCCGCGGCCTTGCTGGCGGCATAGGGCGAATTCGGTGCGTAAGGAGACTGCTCGGTAAACAATCCGTCCGACCCAAGGCTGCCATAAACCTCATCCGTCGAGACGTGCACAAATCGGTTCGCGGTGTGTGGAGGGCAAAATTCGGAATTGGACCAGAAATCGCGGCAGGCCTCGAGCAGGTTAAGAGTGCCAACGACGTTGGTGTGGATGAACTCGTTGGCGCTCTCGATGGATCGATCCACGTGCGACTCCGCCGCGAGATGAACGACGTGGGTAATCTGGTATTCGCGGACGGCGGAAACAAGGTCGTCTTTGTCGCGCAAATCAGCGCGGACGAATTTGTGCTTCGAGTGGTCCACGAAGGGGTGGACGTTTTCCGAGAGGCCGGCATAAGTCAGCGCATCAAGGTTGAAGAGTCGTTCAACCTCTGGCCGTTCGAGAAAAAACTCGACTGCGTGCGATCCGATGAAACCGGCGCCACCTGTGACCAACAGATTCATTCAACCGGGAGAATCGATGAGAAGCGATGATGAATCCAGACGGAAATCAGTTTCATTGGAATTCTTGACGCGGACGCGGTTTGTGCGCTGCGGCGAACGAGATTGAAATTAACAGGCGCGGCGGTTGCAGCCCGTTCAAAATGTAGCAGCCGAGGTAACGAGCCTCTGACGTTGCCGGTTTTCCCGTAGTAAAGTGAGCCTCCTTACGTCGGCTGCTACAAGTGAAGGAGTTTTTCGTCAGCCTGGCCGGCGGCGAGTCTAACTTCGCGGATGATACTTTTTGTGTACTTCCTGAAGTCGTTTATTGGCGACGTGGGTGTAAACTTCGGTCGTGCTGATACTCGAGTGTCCGAGCAGCTCCTGAATCACGCGGAGGTCGGCGCCGTGCTCGAGCAGATGAGTTGCGAAACTGTGCCGGAGCATGTGAGGGGTAATGTTGCGCTCGATACCGGCAGCCCTTGTCCGTTGCTTGATGTGCAACCAGATGGTGATGCGGGAGAACGCGGTGCCGCGTTGGGTGAGGAAAACCGCGGCGGGCGATTTTGGCTTCACGAGCTTTGGCCGGCCGTTGTTCAAGTACCTGTTGATGGCCTCAATGGCTTTCCTGCCGACGGGCACGACTCGCTCTTTGTTGCCCTTGCCGATGACGTTGATAAAACCGGCTTCGAGATGAAGTTGCTCGAGTCGCAGCGTGCGCAATTCGCTCAGGCGGAGCCCGGCAGCATAGGCCAGTTCCAGAATCGCATGGTCGCAGAGATTCACGGGTGTCGATTCGGTCGGCATCTGGAGTAGTTGATCGATTTCCGTCGCGGTCAACGCCTTTGGCAGTCGCTTCCAGCGACGGGGAAGTGAAAGGTTCTCGGCGACATTGGCAGGCAGGTATTTTTCCTGTTCGGCGAATCGGTAAAACGCGCGCAAGGCGGCAATTTGAAGGTAGAGACTTTCGCTGCTCAACTTGCGTGGAGAATCCTCGGGTGCGTTTTCCAGTTTGCGCATTCGCTCGTGCTGAAGGAAATCGGTCAGGTGCTTGAGCGTGATATCCTGCCAGCGGCTCAATCCCTCCGTTTTTGCCCACTCGACAAAGCGCAGCAGCAGGCCGGCATAGGTTTTTTCGGTCTGCTCGGACTGCCCTCGCTCGTGACGTAGATAGACGAGAAAATCTTCTACGAGGTTTTCCATTGGCAATAATCCCGCGTCATTAGCGAACTTTACCCTTTCCAGTCGGCTCGGAAACGGAAAATCTCTCCGGCGTGAAAACCATGCCAGTCATTTTAGCAGCGTTGGTAATGTGGGCGGGTTGTAAACCTTCTGAAACCCGGGTAGAACAGGGGTCGGACAAGCAGGTGCTCCACATCACGAATGGGACGGAGCCGGAGGATATTGATCCTCATATTGTCACGGGTGTTCCCGAACATCATATCATCACCGCTCTCACGGAGGGATTGGTCAGTGAGGATCCCAAGACACTTGAACCGATTCCGGGAGTCGCCGAGCGATGGGATTACAACAAGGATTTGACTGTTTGGACGTTTCATTTTCGGTCGAACGCCGTCTGGACGACGGGTGAACGAGTCACGGCATCAGATTTTATTAAATCCTTTGAACGCATCCTCAACGCGGAACTGGGATCCAAGTACAGCTACATGCTGTATGTGATGAAAAACGCCGAGGAATACAACACCGGTAAGTTGAAGGATTTTTCGAAAGTCGGCTGCAAGGCTATTGATGACCGCACTCTGGAAATCACCTTGAATTCTCCAACGCCGTATTTTTTGTCGCTCCTGAATCATTACACCTGGTTTCCGGTTCACCTCGCGACGATTGCGAAACACGGACCGGTTTATGCCCGCGGCAACAACTGGACCAAGCCCGGAAACTTCGTTAGCAACGGACCATTTCAGCTCAAGGACTGGCGATTGAATGACAAGCTGATCGCTGAGAAGAGCCCGACGTATTGGGATAAAGATTCGGTAAAGTTACACGAAATCCATTTTTACGCTCTGACCAGTGCCGATACCCAGGAGCGCTACTTCCGCGCCGGTCAAATGCACAACGCGTACCAGATCGTCGCGGACAAGATTCCAACGTACAGAAAGAACAATCCGGAGCTGCTTCACATCGATCCGCATCTGGCATCGTACTTCTATCGCATCAACACGAAGAAAAAGCCGACCAACGACAAGCGAGTTCGCAAGGCGCTGGCGATGGCCATCGATCGCAAATCGATCGTGGAAAACGTGACTCAGGGTGGGCAATTGCCGGCGAATTTTTTCACGCCGCCCAACACCGCAGGCTACACGACGACGGCTCGGATCGAGGAGAATATTGCCGCCGCCAAAAAACTGCTCACGGAAGCCGGCTATCCGGACGGCAAAGATTTTCCCGGAGTGGAGATTCTGTATAACACGGATGAGAATCATCGCTCCATTGCTGAAGCCATTCAGGAAATGTGGAGCAAAAACCTGGGAATCAAATCCACGCTGGTGAATCAGGAATGGAAAGTCTACCTGGATAGTCAGCGAAAACTGGACTACCAGGTCAGCCGGGCGGGTTGGACCGGTGATTATGTGGACCCCAATACGTTTCTTGATATGTTCACCTCGTGGAGTCAACAAAACCAGACCGGCTGGTCCGATGACAAATATGATGAATTGATTCGCAAGGCCGGGATGACGGCTGACCGGACCAAACGCAACGAGTTCTTTGATGAAGCCGAGAAAATCCTGATGGATGAAATGCCGATCATGCCGATCTATATCTACACTCGCGTTTATTTGCTCGATCCATCAGTGAAAGGGTGGCATTCGACCATCCTCGATCATCATCCATGGAAGTATGTTCATCTTGATACCGCCGTCCGGTGAATGGTTGAAAATCGCGCTGTATTCAACGGCCAGCACCTATGTTTCGCTTCATTCTCCGCCGGGCTCTGGAAACGATTCCAGTATTGTTTGCGGTGGCGACCGTGACCTTCTTCATGTTGAAACTGGCTCCAGGCGGACCGTTTGATGCCGAACGTCAGACGTCGGAATCGATTCGGAAAAAACTCGATGAGTTCTACGGGTTCGACAAACCGTGGCACATTCAATACTTCATCCAGATGGGAAACCTGGTTAAGGGCGAACTTGGATTTTCGTTCAAATATCCGAATCGCACTGTAAACGGCGTGATTCGAGATGCGGCACCCGTTTCGCTTGAGCTCGGGCTATACTCACTGCTGATCGCTCTCGCGATCGGCATGATTTCCGGCGTCATTGCGTCACTGAAACCCAACACGCTTCTGGATTATATTCCGTCGTCGATTGCAATGATCGGGGTGTGCCTGCCGACTTTCCTGCTCGGTCCCCTTCTGATAGGCGTGTTTGTATTCTGGCTCGAGTGGCTGCCACTTCTGGGATGGACCACTCCGGCTTCGAAGGTGCTTCCCGCAATGACCCTGGGGCTCTATTACGCCGCCTATATCGCTCGACTCTCCCGCGCGGGAATGCGCGAAGTGCTCGGGCAGGATTTCATTCGGACCGCCCGATCAAAGGGAGCGGCGGAACCGCGCGTCATTCTCCTTCACGCTATCAAGGGAGGAGTGATTCCCGTCGTCTCGTTTCTCGGCCCGGCAGTTGCTGGATTGATTGCCGGCTCGTTTGTTGTGGAAACGATTTTTGGCATTCCTGGATTGGGTCAGCACTTTGTAAAAAGCGCGTTCGATCGAGACTACACGATGATCATGGGCGTGGTCTTGTTCTTCGCAACATTGATCGTCGTCTTGAACCTCGTAGCCGACATTGTTTTGGTGTGGCTCAACCCAAAACTGAAGTTCGAATGAATATGCCTGCTGACGCATCAATGACGGATTCGACTGTTCTTCTGCTGGAAGCAGAGCAAGGGCGCTCGTTGTGGGTGGATGCGTGGCATCGTTTGCGGAAGAACCACATGGCCGTGATCGGTGGGATATTTATCATCTGCATAATGATTCTGTCGTTCGCCGGTCCGCTTTTGATTAATTACGACTTCAAGGAGCAAAACCTGAATAATCGTCTGGCGAATCCCTCGGCGGCGCACTGGATGGGAACGGATCACCTGGGGCGCGATCAACTCGCTCGCATCTTGTATGGCGGCCGGATTTCCATTCTCGTCGGCCTGGCAGCCACGGCCGTTTCCCTGACGATCGGAGTTTTATATGGAACCATATCTGGTTTTGTTGGTGGTCGGTTGGATCGGTTCATGATGCGGACGGTCGATATCCTTTACTCTCTGCCGTTTACGATTTTTGTCATCCTGCTGATGGTGATGTTTGGTCGAAATATTATTCTGCTGTTTCTTGCTATCGGCGCGGTGGAATGGCTTACCATGGCACGAATTGTCCGGGGACAGGTATTGTCGTTGAAGAAGCAGGAGTTCATCGAGGCATGCCTGTCGCTTGGATTGCGGCGGCGCCGAATCATTCTTCGCCACATGGTGCCGAACGTCCTCGGACCCGTGATTGTTTACACGACCTTGACCATCCCCGCAGTGATGCTGTTGGAGGCGTTCCTGAGTTTCCTCGGATTGGGGGTTCAACCACCGATGAGTTCGTGGGGTCTGCTCATCAAGGACGGCGCGGAGCGGATGGAGGAAGCTCCTTGGATGCTGATCTTCCCCGGTCTGGTTTTCTCAATGTCGCTGTTCTCACTGAACTTTCTGGGTGATGGTCTGCGCGATGCCTTGGATCCAAGGGCTTCGAAAGATTGAACCTTAACCACGAATGAACACGAATTGACACGAATGAAGGCAGATAAACTGATTCTTAAAGATGAGGTCTTTGCGGTCGTTGGTTGTGCGATGGCAGTGCTCAATGAACTTGGTCATGGTTTCCACGAAAAGCCTTATGAGAACGCCCCGGTGATTGAATTCGATCTGCAGGACATTCCGTTCGAACAACAAAAGCGGTTTGAATTGTCCTATAAAGGAAACCAGGTAGGTGAGTTCATTCCAGACCTCATTGCGTATGGCACCGTCGTAATTGACACGAAAGTCATCGACCGGTTCACAGACCACGAGCGCGGCCAGATGTTAAACTACCTCCGGATAACCAAGTTACGGGTCGGTGTCGTCTTGAACTTCAGGCACCCGAAGCTTGAATGGGAAAGAATCGTTTTATGATTCGTGTTTATTAGTGTCTATTCGTGGTTGAAAAATGGCATTACTTGAAGTCAAAGGCCTGAAGACATCGTTTCATACGCGCGAGGGTGTGGTGAGAGCGGTGAATGACGTCTCGTTCTCATTGGGCAAGGGCGAGCGGCTTGGCATCGTCGGGGAATCGGGCTCGGGTAAATCGGTCACGTGCTATTCGTTGCTGGGCCTGATTCCGCAACCGCCGGGGCGAATCGAGGGCGGAGAAGCGATCTTCGACGGCGTGAATCTACTGACACTTTCCCGTCGGGATTTGAATCAGATTCGTGGCAAACGAATCGGAATAATCTTTCAGGATCCGATGACGTCGCTCAATCCCTACCTGCGCATTGGTGATCAGTTGATCGAGCCGTTGCTGATACACAATCAAGCCTCAAAGTCTGAAGCGTTCAAGCGTGGGGTAAAGGCATTGGATGAGGTTGGGGTTTCCGAACCGGAAAAACGGATGCGGCAATATCCGCACGAATTCAGCGGTGGCATGCGCCAGCGGGTGATGATCGCCATGGCATTGATCACTAATCCCGAGTTGTTGATTGCCGACGAACCGACGACTGCGCTCGACGTGACGGTGCAGGCGCAAATCCTCGAGTTGATCAAGGAGTTACAGAGGAAACACGGCATGGCAGTTATCTGGATCAGTCACGATCTCGGCGTGGTGGCCGGATTCTGCCAGCGGGTTGTCGTGATGTACGCCGGGAAGATAGTTGAATCAGGGTCGGTCGAGGAAATCTATGCCAGGCCGGCTCACCCGTACAATCGGGCGTTGCAACGATCTATTCCGGCGTTGCAGGCGAAAGGACACGAGCTCTACACCATTCCGGGTTTGCCGCCGGACCTTACGCGTTTGCCCGATGGGTGTGCCTTCGCCGCTCGATGTGAATTTGTTGAAGACCAATGTCGTTCCGGCAGCCGAATCCTTGACGAGGTTGGATCCGGGCACGCATCTTCGTGCATCAGGGTACAGGGAGGAGGTTTGGATCTGGCCAATGTCTGAAGCCTTTCTAACTGCGGACGGTTTGAAAACCCACTTTCCAGTCGAGAAGGGATTTCTTTTTCGACGAACGATCGGAACGGTGCGCGCAGTGGACGGCGTGTCGCTCTCTTTACAACCGGGCGAGATTCTCGGGCTGGTCGGAGAATCGGGCTGTGGAAAATCGACACTGGGGCGGACTTTGATGCGGCTGCTTCCGGCAACTGCGGGCACGGTTGTTCTGGGAGGCAGGAACTTGACTGAACTGGATGGCGAGGAGTTGCGCCGGTCACGGGCTGATTACCAGATGATATTTCAAGATCCGTACGCCTCGTTGAATCCCCGGATGACAGTATTCAGCACGTTGGCTGAGGCGTTGCAGGCGCATCGCAAGATCGCCAATGTGGAACTGCCGCGGTATGTGGGTGAACTGATGGAACGCGTCGGATTGGCCGCCCGTTACATGCGCAAGTATCCGCACGAATTTTCGGGCGGACAACGTCAACGAATCGCCATTGCTCGAGCGCTGGCGGTCGAGCCGAAATTGATTGTCGCCGATGAACCGGTCTCCGC
>CALBIE010000722.1 GCA_937893495.1 uncultured Verrucomicrobiales bacterium
CCTTGCTGGACAACACCATGACGCTCTTCGGCAGCAACCTGGGCAACGCCAACGCCCACGACCCGCGCAACCTGCCCATTCTTCTTGCCGGCGGTGGATTCCAGCACGGCCGGCACGTCGCCTACGACGCGGAGCAGAATATCCCGCTGAGCAACCTCTTCGTCGCGATGCTGCAAAACATGAACATCGAAACCGACGCCTTTGCCACCAGTTCGGGAAAGCTGACCTGGTAGAATCCCAACCAACACACACCCCGGAATCATGAAACGAAACAAGAACACAATCACGGCCTGGCTTGCCACCACGACCTTGGGGCTGGTCATCGGCATTTCAGGAACTGATGCGGCGACGTTGCGCGGCAGCGTGGCCAATGCCTCCGGCAAGGCAATGGGAGGCGTGATGGTGTCGGCCTTTGACAAGGAACAGCGCAAACTCGTCTCGGTGTTCAGTCAGCCGGATGGTTCGTTTGCGATCAATGGGCTGCGGGACATCGATCACCACGTCCGCGCCCGGTTGATGGGACAGTTGGATGTGGAGGAGGTCGACATCCGGCCCGGCGCGAAGGATCTGACCATCAAGATGACTCCCGCGACCGGCCTGGATTTGGAGGACCAGCGGCCGGCCAACAGCGCGCTCTCCATGCTCAAGTTCGACAGCATGCGAGACAAGCTGAACTTCAAAATGTTCTGCACCTACTGTCATCAGACGGGCACGGTTCCCTTCCGCTCGCCGGAGAAGCCCGTTGACTGGGACACGATGCTGCGGCGCATGGATGGATTCGGCGGGCTCTATCCGCACACCCGCGACACGATCATCCAACGCCTGATCGACACCTATGTGGACGATGCCGTTCTGAAATGGCCGAAGTTTGTGCCGCCACCGCCGCCGAGCGGCACGGCCGCAAAGGCGCGCATCACCGCGTGGGACGTTGGTCGGCAGTATAAAAACTCCTACCACGACCTGGAACTCGGACCGGACGGTGTCGTTTACGTCGTGGACACCAGCTTCCAGTTTGTCACCAGTCTCGATCCCGAAACGGGCCGACAACATGAGTATCCCTTGCCGCGCGGTTCGTATGCGCCGCACTCGATCGAACTGGCGAATGACGGCAACATGTGGGTGACGCTCTGCGCCTCCGGCCAGATGGCGAAGTTCGATCTGAACTCCCAGCAGTTCACCATCTATTCCAGTGCCGAGGCACCGGCCACGCGTGGCTCCTATCCGCACACGCTGATCATCAATCCCAAGGATCCCGAAGGGCTCATCTGGTATACCGATGCGGGTCGCAACTCGTGCTTCTCCATGCATCCGAAGACCGGGTTCGTGAAGGAGTATCACCTGCCCTCGAAGGATCAGGCGGTGGCCGCGGGGAAGGGTGAATCGAGCGGCATCACGCCTTACGGCATGGTTTATTCGCCGGTGGACGGGATGCTCTGGTATTCCAAACTCAACGGGAACCGCATCGGTCGCATTGACCCGAAGGCGCCGGATGGAGCGATCAAGGAATGGAATCCGCCCTTCCACGGCCCGCGCCGTCTGGCGGTTGCGCCCGATGGCATCGTCTGGGTGCCGGGCTTCGGCTCCGGTGTGCTCGGCAAGTTTGATCCGAAGACCGAGGAGTGGACGGTCTATGCGCTGCCCGACATGGAGAACCAGATTCCGTATGCGCTGAATGTGGACCCGAAAGGCTTCGTGTGGATCTGCGGAACGGGCAACGACACGCTCAATCGTTTCGATCCGAAGACCAAAAAGCTCGTCGAGTTTCTGTTGCCCAACCGAGTGAGCTATACGCGGGAAATCGAGTTCGACAAGGACGGCAACGTCTGGACCAGCACCAGCAACGGCCCCGGCCGCCACCACGAGCGCACGTATGGTCAGATCATCAAGCTCGAAGTGTTGGAGGACCACCACGACGGAGTGCAGTTGGCGAAAGTCCAGCTCACCGACGACCAGCTCGGCATCCTGACCGCAGGGAACCGGCCGAAGCGCATCCCCAAGCCGCTCAGTTCACCCAATGGAAAACTGCTCGGCGAAATCGAAATCACCGACTTGCCCGCAGGCTATGAAGGCAAAACGCATCAGGCCTATGTGGACAGGCGGATGGCCGGTCTGACGCCAAAACAGCAGGGTCGAATCGGCCAGCTGTGGAAGGAAAGACGCGAGGCGGATCCCGACATGAAAAACAAGGGACAGTCCTTTGTGCGCATCATGGAATACGTCGCCGAACACGAAAAATAGATTCATGAAGATCACGACCCTGTCCATCCTCGCACTGGCCACGCTGTCCTTGCCTGCCGCCGAGAAGCCGGCCAGCAACGAGGCGCAAACCAAGGTGCATCGCCTCGCCACTCCGTATCGCTCGCCCTTTGATGCCTTCGTCTATGTGAACCGCATTCCGGACAAGGCGGAGCCAAACGAGGCACCGGCCGATTTCGCCGGGCGCATCTTCGGAAGGCTGGCGAATCAGGAGGGACGCATCCAGCTGAAGCTGCCCGCCGGCATGGACCGCAAGGCCTACCTTGGATTCAAGGCGTTCCTCGGCTCCGAGGGTGATGCCCAGGTCAGCAACTGCGTCACCTGCCACGCGCCACCCACGTTCACCGATGGGAAGCCGCACGTCGTGATCAAGGGCACGCCAGCCAAAATCACGCCCGCGCTGCGCAACCTCAACGCGCGCAATGTGGACATCCAGAAGGTGGTTTCGGACAAGCATGCGGTGAGTCAGAAAAAGCGATCGGGCCAGGCGGATGACCTGGATGATGCCTATGCGCGGATTCACCTCAGCAGCGCGGATGTGCCCAATGTCGTGGCATTTCTGAACTCCCTCAATGACGTTGGGGATGCGGGTTTTCGCGACCTCATCATTGAAGCGCAGGTGTTGGACACCTCGAAGGATGTCGAAAGCCAACCCGGCGTGAGCGGCGTGGTGCGCTTCGAGGGAACAGCGCCGAAACGGAAACGACTGCAACTCACACCGGAGAGCGCGTCGCTCCACCAGGATGGTTTGTTCGATGAGGCGGTGCTCGTCGGCCAAGACCGCGGACTGGCAAACGTGTTCGTCTATGTGAAGAAGGGAGTGGAGAAGAAGGGCTATCCGATGCCAGCCGGCCCCGCCGTGCTCGATCAGGACAAGTCGGTGTTCCGCCCGCGCGTGCAAGGCGTGCGGGTCGGCCAGACGGTTCTGACTCGAAACAGCGATCCCTTCATCCACAACGTGCGTTCGCTCTCGGTCAAGAACCGCCCCTTCAACATCGCCCAGCCGCCGAAGACCCCGGACCGCGAGCGGGTGTTCGGGCGGGTCGAGGGACCGATCCGGCTCGGCTGCGATTTTCACCGCTGGATGACGGCCTACCTCTTCGTGATGGATCATCCGTTCTACGCCGTGACCGATGAGAACGGTCGTTTCAAGATCGAGGGACTTCCTGTCGGCGAATACACTCTGGAAGCCTGGCACGAGGAATTCGGCGACCAGCGAACCGCGATCACGGTCGGCGCATCCGGCGCCGCAGAGGCCGACTTCACCTTCAAACCCAAAGCCCAATGACTCTCAGTAAAACAATCCTCTTCGTGTGCTCGCTCATGTTGGCAGCGGATCTGTCCGCCGCCAGGCAGCCCAATGTCGTCCTGCTGCTGTCCGATGATCTCGGATGGAAGGACCTCGGCTGCTACGGCGGACCGGTGAAGACGCCGACGCTGGACGGGCTGGCGGCGCAGGGCGTGCGCTTCACCGATTTTCACTCGGGAGCGGCAGTCTGTTCAACCTCGCGCGCGACCCTGCTGACGGGGCGGCAGTATATTCGAGCGGGCATCTACGGCGTGCTACAGGACAGCATCCACAACGAGCATCTGCTGGAGCGGGAAGTCACGATTGCGGAACTGCTGAAAGGCCACGGCTACGCCACTGCGCACTTCGGCAAGTGGCATCTGGGCATGACCTCGGGCAGCCGCAAGAAACCGACACCCGCCGAGCACGGCTTCGACCACTGGTTCGCGACCGTGAATGGCGCGGGGCCCAGTCAGCACAATCCGTCCAACTTCATCCGCAACGGCCGGCGGGTCGGACCGCTCAGCGGTTACGCGTGCCAGCTTCTCGTGGATGAGGCGATCCAGTGGCTGGATGAAAAACGCAAACCGGATCAACCCTTCTTTCTGAACGTCTGGTTCCATGAACCGCATGCGCCGCTGGCGGCACCGGATGAACTGGTGTCGCATTACGGTGACCTGAAGGACCCGGCGGCGCTTTACTCCGGAACCATCGAGAACACCGATCGCGCCATCGCGCGACTGCTCAAGAAGCTCGCGCAAGTGGACGCACCAGAGAACACCCTGATCATTTACTCCTCCGACAACGGCAGCTATCGGGCGGACCGCGTGGGCAACCTGCGCGGAATCAAGGGATCCAACTATGAAGGGGGCATCCGGGTGCCCGGCATTTTTCATTGGCCCGGCCACGTCATCCCGGGCCGCGTCGAAGCCGAACCGGCCGGACTGGTGGATGTGCTGCCGACGATTTGCGGGCTGGCGGGCATCGCGAAACCATCGGGCGTTCATCTCGACGGCGCGGATCTTTCGCCCGTGCTGCTCGGACGCGGAAAGGCCTTCAAACGACTCCAGCCGCTGATCTGGATCTCGCCCGATTCGGCACCGGCCATCGCAATTCGCGATGGCCGATGGTCGCTCGTCGCCAAGCGGGCCTACGAATTCCCCAAGGACGTGGAAAAGCTGGCCACCATGGCCAAGGAGATCGAGACCCTGCTGCGGAAGAAGGGCATCTTCGAGGAAGAGACGCGCGGCAGCACCTTGCTGAAGCAAATGTTCGAGGGATTCAAGGACAGGGAGGCTGACGAGCTGCGCGGACAATACGTTCTCATGAACACGTTCCGTGAGTCCTGGATTCCCGTCATCAAGGCCGGCGGATACTCGCGGTTTGAGTTGTATGACCTGGAGAACGACCCGGCCCAGAAGACCGACTTGTCAGTCCGGCACCCCGGCGTGGTGGACCGCCTCAAAGCGAAGCTCCTCGAGATCAACGCGAGCGTGATGGCCGACGGTCCGGAGTGGGTGCCGCCCGGGGACATCGCCGCCGCTGCCAACTGGCATCAATGGCGCGGACCCGAGAACAACGGTGTCTCGCGGACCGCCAAGCCGCCGCTGCGTTGGAGCGAAACGGAGAACGTGCAGTGGAAGGTGGCCATCCAGGGCAGCGGGAGTTCTTCACCCATCATCTGGGGCGACAAGGTCTTCGTCTTGACGGCCGTCAACACCGGGATCGTGGACTCTTCCCTGCCGCGCCCCGAAGACCAGCCGAAGCGGGTCTTCGATATCACCCATCCCAACACCTCCTACCAGTTTCTGGTGCTGTGTCTTGACCGGAAGACCGGCAAGGAAGTCTGGCGGCGAAAGGCGACCGAGATGATTCCCCACGAGGGGCATCACAAGGACAATAACTTCGCCTCCGCGTCGCCCGTGACGGACGGCCAACGGCTCTGGTGCTGGTTTGGTTCCGCCGGGCTGTTCTGCTACGACCTCGATGGCAACCCGCAATGGAAGCGCAACCTCGGCAAGGCAAACATGGGGGCCAGTCTGGGCGAGGGAACCTCGCCGGTGTTGCACGACGGAAAGCTCGTCATCGTGCGTGACCATCAGGGCCAATCATCCATTGAAGTGCTGGACGCCATGACCGGGAAGACCGTCTGGCGCAAAGAGCGGGACGAAGGCAACACGTGGGCGACGCCGGCCATTGCGAAGCACAGCGGCCGGACCCAGGTCATCACGCCGGGCTCGAACCGGATTCGCAGTTACGACCTGGCGACGGGTGAGGTCATCTGGCAATGTGGGGGCCTCACCGGCAACGCCATCCCTTGTCCGGTCATTGACGGCGATGTGGTTTATTGCATGACCGGATACCAGGGCCATGCCGTTCTCGCAGTTCCGCTCTCGGCGAAGGGAGACATCACCGGTTCGGACCAGATCCATTGGAAGCTGGATCGTGGCACGCCGTACATTCCATCGCCGCTGCTTTACGACGGGCTCCTCTTTTTCAATCAGTCCAACCAGTCGATGTGGACCTGGGTAAACGCAAAGAACGGCGAGGTGCATATGGATCGCGAACGCCTGCCCGGCATCTTCAACATCTACGCCTCGCCGGTCGGGGCGGATGGCCGGATTTATGTCACGGCGCGCAACGGCACGACGTTGGTATTGAAGCGCGAACGGAAACTCAATGTGTTGGCCACCAACGTGCTCGATGACGCCATCAACGCTTCCGCCGCACTCGCCGGCAACCAGTTGTTTCTGCGGGGTCAACGTTTCCTCTACTGCCTGTCGGAGTCGCCCGCTTCGCTCACGGAACGACGATTCACCCCGCTGCCCAGGACGGGTTCGCAGCCGAAGTCCAACACCGCCGGTCCGAACAAGCTGTTCGCCCAAATTGAAGACACCCAATTGCCCCAGGGCTACACACCCTGGCTGGGCAAAGGGCCCGGTGATTACGGTCGCATTCATCAGGCCTACGTGGACAAACGCATGGCCGGTCTGAATGACAAACAGCGCGGTCGCATCGGCCAATTGTGGAAACAGCGCCGCGAACTCCAACCCCAAATGAAGAACGCGGGCGCTTCCTTCGTAAAGATCATGGAATGGGTCGCCAACAATGAGAAGTAGTCTGTCCCGAATTCCGGTAAAACCTCAGTCACCATCATGAACAAATCCCTGCCTCTCATCGCCGCGCTTCTGTCACTCATCGCGATTTCGATTTCGCTGATGGGCAGATCGGACTCCAGACCGAACGCCGCGGGTGCTCCATCGCCATCGCCGGACCTGGAAAGGCAACTCGGCAGAATCGACGCCGAACTCCGGGAAGCATCCGAGACCATTGCCGACCTAAGAACCAGGATTGGGGAACTGGAGGCGCGCCCGGCCCGGAGTTCAAAGACCGCTTCCCCGGACACAGCTTTGGAGCAACGGCTTGCCTCATTGGAGGAACAACAGCAGGAACTGAAAAAGTTCAACCGCGAGTTCGATCAATACGGGATCGTCTCCAGCATGGAGGTCGAATTGGTGAACGCCTACTCCACCCTGATGGACACCAACCAGCCCACCTCGAATCGCCTGAAGCAGGTCGGCCAGTTGAAACGCTACCGCCATTTCGATGAGAAAGCCTTGATAGCAGTTGCCGACATCTACGCGCAAACCGACGACTTCGGTCAGAAGGGGCAGGCTTTGGCGGCGATGAAAGGAACGGTCGTCACGCCGGAGTTTCGCAATCAGATCCTTGCCGACCTCAGCGCGGATGTCCAGGCCGGCAACCAATCCGCCCGGTTTCGCTATTACGCCATTGAAGCCTTGGAACCCATGCGGGCGGAACCCGCTGTCCAGGAATGGCTCACCCATCTCGCGCGGAATGATCCCGAAGCCAAACTCGCGGACCGGGCCGGTCAGGCGCTGGGCAACAACACCGAAAAACCCGCCCGCTGAATCTGAAGGTCAATTCACTTTGATCCCCCCAATCATGAGAACACTTGTATTGCTGTCCTCGCTGCTCGCCCTCGCTTTCCACGCCCCGGCCCGCGAACTGCCGGCCATCGGGCATCCCACTTTCCTCAGTCCCCATGCGCGTCCGATCGCCTTGCATGGGGATCGCGTGTTCGTCGCCAACACTCCGGCGGACACGGTCGATGTCATCGACACCAAATCCCGACGGATTGTCCGGCGAATCGATGTCGGGATCGATCCCGTGTGCGTCGCCGTGCGGCCGGACGGCAAGGAAATCTGGGTTGCCAACCATGTCTCCGACTCCGTCAGCGTCATCGATTCGGACAAAGGGAGCCCCACTTATCTCCACGTCATCGCGACCGTGCAGGACCTCGATCCCGAAACGAGGGCCACCCGCTTCGACGAACCGGTGGGGATTGCCTTCGCGAACAACGGGAAGGCCTACGTCGCGCTTTCGTCCGAGAACCAGATTGCCGTCATCGATGTCACCCAACGCCAGGTGGTGAAACGACTGACCATTCCGGCCCAGGACCCGCGGGAAATCGTGGTGCGCAACGGCCGGCTTTACGTCATTCCCTTCGAGTCGAACAACCAGACGCAGCTCTCGGGCGGGCGCAAGATCGACGGCGATTTGGTGACCTTCAACGCCTGGAACCATTCGATCCGGACCAATAACGTCCTTTCGCTCGGGCACGTCGTGGACATCGTCAAGCATCCGAAGGTGCCGGATCGCGACCTGTTTGTCTTCGACACCAAGACCGATCGGCTCATCGCGACCGTCAACACGCTTGGCACGCTGCTCTACGGTCTCGCGGTGGATTCGCTGGGCCGGGCGTTCATTGCCCAGACCGACGCGCGCAACGACGCCAACGGCCGGGCCGGCACCCAGAACCACGGCCTCGCGGAAATGGAGAACCGCGCCTTCCTCAACCGCATTACGCGTGTGGATTTCAAGGAAGGTTCCGCAGAGAAGCCGACGTTCTTCGATCTCGAACCGCTGCCACCGCAACATCCCGCGCCGGGCATGGCGTTGGCCACGCCGTTCGCCATTCAGGTCAGCGCCGATGACACGACGCTGGTTGCGACCGCTTCCGGATCGGACCAGTTGTTCACGGTGGATGCCGTCAGCGGCCGGGTGCTCGGGCGCGTGAAGGTGGGCGCGGTGCCCGAAGGAGTCGCACTGGAGTGCAATGCGGACGGCCGACCATCGCGCGCCTGGGTGCTCAATACGGTGGCGAACACGGTTTCCCTGGTCGATCTGTCCGTCCCGGCCAGCCCGAAGGTGCTGGATACCATCGTCCTGCAGGATCCCACTCATCCGTTGGTGAAGCGGGGACGCATCGCCTTTGAGACGGCAGCGGCGTCCTCGACCAAAACGTTTTCCTGCGCGAGCTGTCATCCGAACGGCCACACCGATCAACTGCTCTGGGTGCTGGCCACGCCGATTGTGACGGGAGGCGATCAGATTATGCCCCGGTCGACGATGCCGATTCGGGGACTGCGCGACACCGAGCCGTATCACTGGGACGGCATTCCCGGCGATCCGTACGGCGGCATCAACTCTGCCAGCCTTCACGAGCGCGTGCCGCCGAACAGCCGGCTCGGAGTCCCTGAAAGCAGCACCCGGCATCTCATCGACGGCGGCCTGGCCAACACGATGGGGCTGGTGGGCGACAAGACGATGAACGACGAAGGCAAGGCGGGCGCGTTGACTGCGGCCGAGCGGGATGCCCTCTCGAAATTTCTGCTTGCCATCCCTTATCCGCCCGCGCCACGGCGGGCCTACGACAACGCCCTGTCGAAAAAGGCGGAACAGGGATTCGAGCTGTTTCACATCAGCGGCGATCTCGATCCGAAAAAGCCGAGGCCCAATGTCTGCGGGAACTGCCATCGCATGCCGTATCTGGTGAGCACCAAGACGCGCGGCAGCGGCATGGACGCGCCCACGTGGCGCGGCGCGTATGATCGCTGGCTCATCTTGCCGCAAGGGCGGCTGAACATCATCGGCTTCGATTTCTTCCGGCGGATTGCCGAACAGGGCACGCCCGAGCGGGACGTGTGGCGGATGTCGTGGGGCGGCCGCAAGCGTTTTGATCCTGTGTGGGACATGGTGCTGGAAGGCAGCACCGGATTTTCGGGGGCATTTGCGCGGCAGGTCACGCTCAATCGGAATTCCGGAAGCGCCGCGCTGACGGACGATTTGCTTGCTGCCTTGGAACAATCCGCGCGTGAGGGCGGCACGATCCTGCGGGGTGAAGGCGTTTTCATTGACGGGGCGAAGTCCACGCCGGTCGCCCTGCAGTTCGAGGCCGAGGCCAACGGGGGGCGCTACGTCGAACGGGCGGCGGGCTCCGCGGCCTTCCCCCGCGCGAAGCTGGTTTCGCTCGCCGCCGAAGGCCGTTTCGTGGGCACGTTCACGGCCCGGCTCGGGATCCGGGCCGATGTCGATCATCCCCAACCGGCCCTGTGGACCCGCGGCCCCATTCAACGCCAGCGCGGCAAACAACAGTTTCCGAAACTCCAAGGCGACAACCGCACGATGAACATCAGCGGCCGTCACATCCGCGAGGGCGCGCACCTCATCGTCAACGGCCGCCGCGTCGCCGGTACTATCAAAGTCGCCGGCAAGGACAACGTGGACATCACGCTCGACACGCTTCCGGACGACGGCCTCCACTTCATCCAAGTCCAGAATCCGGACGGCCTGTTCAGCAACGACTTCATTTTCCAGGTCGATGACGACCGGCGGAACCCCGCCGAACTTCAAGACGCCCTTGAAGCCGCCATCTCCCGGGGGGATCTCCAGGAGACCCAGCGTCTGATCGCCCAGGGAGCCAAGGTCAATGCCCTGCCCAAGGATGGCGGTTCCCCGATGAGCACCGCCTCCTATCACGGCCATATCGAGATTCTCCGACACCTCTTCGCGCAGGGTGCCGACGCAAACTTTGAAAACCGCGACGGCAACACGCCGCTTCACGTCGCCGCCTTTGCGGGCAATCTGGACATCGTCCAACTGCTCCTGAGGAAGGGGGATTCACCCGCGAAGCGCAATCACCGTCGGCAAACCGCCGTTGATATCGTTTCTTCCGAATGGAACGAGGAAACAGCCGGCTTCTACCGCGCCCTCGGCGAGGCGACCGGAAAGGAGTTTGACCTTGATTACATCCAAGAGATCCGCCCACAGATCGCCACCCAGCTTCGCGAACGCGGGAGACAGGCCCAGTAAGCCGACTGCCATAAACAGCCGTATCCGAACATGAAGCTGATTCTCACTCGCATCTTCCCGCTGACCGTCGTGGTGATTGTTTTCGCGATTCTTGGCTTGAGACCACGGACCGAGCCGGAGCCGCCCGCTCCCGCTCCGAGTCCGCCCGTGGCGAAAAAGCCCCCGCCGGGCAGAGTGGCGGCGATTGCGCTGAAGCCCCGCGGCCGAGGCGGTTTGCGACCGGTTGAGAACCCGGAACAATCCTTGCCGGCCACCACGAATGAGATGGCCACGGTGGACACCAAGGTGACCGACGTCGTGGTGCCGGAACGGAAGGGTCCCAATTGGGTCTCCTTTCTCCAGCGTCACGCCGATGGCGACCAGGCCGCCCTGCCGGAGTTCTTGGGGGCGATCACGGCGGAAAATGCCGGGGCGGCATGGACGGCAGCGCGAGCGGCCAAGCTCTCCCCGGCCGACCGCCGCAGTGTCTATGAAACGCTGGGCAAGGCCGGTGGCGGTTCGCTGGTCGCGAAGCTCATGGAAGCGTCCGATCGGCATGCGGCCATCGCCGTTGCGGGTTGGGGACGCACGGATCCGGAAGGGGCGCTTGCTTGGTTCCGCCAGCTCGACATCCGCGGTGACCAGCAGTTGCAGGAGTACCTGGGCAAGAGTCACCAGATTCCGGAGGGCTTTCTGGACCGGGTTTCCAACGGCCTGCTCGATGCGCTGTATCCGGCACCGGATCCAACGGCGGCGGTGGCCAGCCGGGAGGCCTATTCCGCCGAGACGCTCCGGTTCGTGGAATCCTTGGTGGAACAGCACCCGAGCCAGGCGCAGGCGATGATGCGGGAACTGACCGAGCGTCTGCTTCGGCTCTACGATGGAAGCACTCTGGCCGACTGGGTCACACAGATTCAAAACCCGGCCATCAAAAGCTCCGCCGTTCAGCGAATCATTGAGGCCGACATCTTCAAGGATGCGCCCTTCAATGCCGTGGACTGGGCCTTCTCCCTGGAAGATCCCAAGAGCCGTCAGAACGCGATTTCCGCAGCCTTCGGCAAACTGAGTGCGAGGTCGAGCGGCGTCAATCCCGCCGAGGTCGCGAATCAATTGAACGAAATGCCGGCAGGCCGCGACCGGGACTTCGCCATCAACGGCTTCGCGCACGGGCTCGTTGGAACCGCTCCGAAGGACGCCCTCACTTGGGCGGCGACGATTTCCGACGAAGGATTTCGTGCAGTCGTCACTGAAAACGTCTCCCGTCGAATTGAAGCACAGGAAAAGAAACAACCATGAGCGATGGCTTCCCGATCGCATTGGCATGCATCGTGAGGGGTACGCATGTCGCTGCGGTTTTTCGGAATCCGACATCTTGTTCATCGCCGTCGATGATCTGGACAGCGATCCGAGCCTGAGAACCGATGTGGCCCGTGACCACCCGGCGATGACTGCGCGGCTC
>CALBIE010000723.1 GCA_937893495.1 uncultured Verrucomicrobiales bacterium
CGGACCGCAGGCTTATGAGTCATCACAAGATCAGCGTAATCGTGCTCGTCATCTTCGCCCTCCTGACTATGGGCGTGTTTTAACGGGCGACCGAAAGACGGGGAAGGGCGGGGCAGGAACCCGCCAGGCCGGTATGGGTTCTGTGCGGCTCGGGTTTGCGGTCAGTTGGCCCGCAAAAGGAGGGAGCGGCAGGTGCTGAGGTTTCATGATTGCTTTTCCGTCACAGCCGTCTTCTTGCTGGTGATTGGTTTGCTGGGGGTGGAGTCACTCGCGGCCTCGGTGGATTCCGTAACCACCAATCGATGGTCGCGTGTCTGGCATTCACCGCAGTTGATTTCGGGGTTTGATTTTCGTGATCGCTGGGAAGAATTGGGCGTTCGCTGGAATGCCTACTATCTCTACTACTTTGGTTCCCTCCTGAGCGGCGGACGGGATGCTCCCACGCATCGCGGCAGCATGAGCCTGGACGTCATCGGCCGGGTGGACTTCGAGCGCCTGGCGGGCTGGCGCGGATTGAGTTTCCTGACTCACCTCAAAAGCACCTACGGTGAGAACATCAATCCAAAGACGGGAGCGTTGTCTCAACCGATTGACGACGCGGATTACACGGAATGGTTCTGGGTGGATCAAGTCTGGTTGCAACAAAGCCTCCTGAATCGGCGGGTGCAACTGCAACTGGGTTATCTCGATCAGCAAACTGTTCTCGATCGCAATGCGTATGCCAACAGCGAGGACAAGCAGTTCATGGCTCAGTTCCTCGACAACAACAATGCGATCATTCCGCTGCAGGTCGGCCTGGGCGCGACTCTCTACCTGCTCCCGACGGATTCGCTTGATTTCAGCATTGGATTTGCGGACGCCGACAACCGGACGCGGCATGTCGGATTCGACACCTTCTTCGACGGGGCGGACAGCCTGATCGGGTTTTTCCAGACGGGCATTAAAGTCCAGGTGGGACAACTGCCGGGGCACTACCGGTTTGGCGCTTACCCCAAACCTGCAGTACATCGTCAACCCGGGCGGGTCAGGTGCAATCGATGACGCCGTGACAGCCAATCTCCGACTGCGAATCGCTTTTTGACAGTAACCTCAATCAAAGATCCACCATTATGAAAAAACGAATCCTCCTCCCACTCGTATTCGTGGCCGGACTGGCGCTGAGTTGCCAGTCTCCTGATCGTGTCGATTACGCCGAACGGATCCGGAACAGTCGCCCGACGGAACAACACGCGGTTCACAGCGAGCAACTGACCGTGGTCATGCGCCAACTGGGTATATTACCGAACGAACGGTTACCCCAGGAACTGGAGGTGAATCGCGAGCAGAAATGGCGCCGCGAGGACGCGGTGAGGATTTTCGGAGAGATGGCCCGGGCGGCGGAAGCGATTCCCGATATCCTGAAAGACGTCAACCTTCCAGAGGAGCAGAAAGTATTGTTTCGGGAACTGGCGGGCAATCTGAAATCCAGCGCGAGCAAGTTGCAGGCCGATGCCATGCGGTTGACGCCAGAGCAGATTGGGAGGCGCTTCGATGCCCTTTATGAAAACTGCCACGCGTGCCACAGCCGCTTTCGGGTGCTGTCACTGACGACGCCGCGGCCGTCGCTCGGCCTGGAATGAGCGCCGGCTAGATCGTCGTCATCAGGAACACCATCACGAAGAGGGCAACGGTCTCGATGATTCCGAGCACCATCAGATAGTTCGCGAATCCCTTGCCGGTGGACGCGAGGGCATCGGCTGCCGCCGCCCCGGCCTTGCCCTGCATCCAGGCGGAGACGCCGATGGCCAGCCCTCCGAAAACTCCCGCCGCCAGCAATGCCCACGGATTGGCTTCGCCGACCGCCGCCTTGAGGTCGTTCATGAGGATCATTCCGTAAATCACCTGCGACAGCGGCGCGCCGACAAATGCGACGAGGAGGAACGGCATCTGTCGGTTGTCGAGAAGGCAGCGTTTCCACGCGCCGAGGGTGGCCAATCCTGCGGCACCGGTTCCCAGCGCGGCACCGACGCCGGCCAGTGCGAGCGCGCAGATGTATCCGGCGGCGCCAAAGGTGGTGGCGGCATCGGCCGCCGATGCCGCGACGAGGGAAAGAGTGTTTGTGTCCATATTGAGAGGGGGTTGAGTTGAGGATTCTATGACTTGTCCAAAGGCGCTTCATCCAAAGGGCGGAAGGGATCGTACGGCGTCCCCACCCATGCCATCCCGAGATTGCGACTGAATTCCAGCAGGTTGAGTCGAATGCCGTGTACCAACACGCCCATCGCGGCCAGCAGCAGATTGACCGTATGGCCGAGAATCACGATCAGCGACGCCCCCACGGCGGCGGTCACCGAATGCCAGCCAATACCGGCCGCAATGTTGTTGAAGGCGGCGGCAACCTCGAGTGTGGCAAGCCCGACGGCGAACAGCCGGATGTACGACACCGCATCGGAAAAGGCGCTGACGAATGACAGGAAGTGAAGGGGCAGGCGGAGCAGTCCCATTCCCAATCCGACATGCCACGGCCGACCGGGTTGTTGTTCGGAGAATCCGACGATCAGACCGGCTCCCAGTCCAAAGCAGATGGCTGGTGGCAGCCATTGCCCGTCATCGAGCAGCAATTTGAACGCGGCGAGGCCCGCGCCCAGAACGACCACGCCCCAGCCAAGTTCCGCAATTCGATCATTGCCGTGTCTGCGTGCCGCGGACCACATGCGCGCCAGCAGCAGGTGCACGACACCCAGCGCCAGGCAGAAACGCATGGCACGCGGGTGATTCTCCTTCACCCAGGCATCGAGGCCGGGTACGACGAACCATTCGAACGGTGGTTGCCCGGCCAGTCGTTCAATGCCGAACCACACTCCCGCTGCCGCGCCCCACGCGATGGTGGCGCAAGCCAGCAGGCCGGACAGTGTCAAAGTCGTCCGGGGCACGGCCGGGCGGCGGCGGGCAATGACGATGGTGGTCAGCAGCATCAGCAATCCGTATCCCGCGTCGCCGATGATCATGGCGAAGAACAGGGTGAAAAAGACCAGGAACACGCCGTGCGTGTGGAATTCGCGATACCCCGGCGAGAGCCCGAGGAAGTTCATCACGGGCTGGAAGAGGCGCGAAAGCCGGTTGTGGCGCAACAAGGTCGGCACGTCGTCATCCTGCCCGGGATCACGAATCTGTAGCATCCAATCGTGTTCCAATGCCGCGCGCCGAAGGGTGCCGATGCTGCGCGCCGGGCAGTAGCCGCGGAGGGCTGCGACCGGGCCGAGCCGTTCATGGGCCTCCTTCGCCTGAGCGAACTGCAATCGTTCGTGGCACCGGTGGCGGGCGGCCGCGAATCGTTCCGGCCATCGGGCGAGGCCATCGCGCTTCTCAGTGAGTTTTTCCAGTTCCTCGTCGAGCGCGGCAAAGTGTTGCTCCAATGCCGCCCGCGATACGTCCGGCAGGTTCACCGGTTGACCGGGCAATGGTGTGTTCGGATCCTGCCCGAAGACGACGCACCAGACATGCCTGTCGTCCCGGGTCAGTTCACGGGCGCCCGGCGATGGCAGCCGCGCCCATTCATTGAGAGTCATCCGCCGAACTTCGATGGCCGCGCCGGAGCGACTCAGCTCCGTCAGCGCGGATGGATCGCTCAGCCCCAGTTGCCACAGGAAACAAATTTGTTCCCGGAGGACGGCCGCTTGCATCTCGAGCCGCTCGATGCGTTCGTGGACATCGACCAGTTCCCGGGCGGCCGCCAATCCCATGTCAGGATCGGCCGGCGCCGAACGGTCATAAAATGACCGTTCGGCGCCATGGCGGACGTTCGCCCGCGCGAGCTGCGCTGCCCGATCGAGCAACGCCTCCTCCTCGCGCAGTTTTGACAACGTGGCCTTGTCGGGCGGCTGTTCCCGCCGCAGATGCAGCACCGCCAGTTCGCGCAGGGTCGCCAGCACCGACCCTTCCGCCGAGGCGGCGACAACGACCGTGACGGCTTTCATCGGCTCAATCATGAGGCCGCCTCCAGTTTGCGTTTGGTCATCAACGACCAGCCGAAGGCAGTGGTCTGTTGATCGGTCAGGGCAACGGTAATCGTTCGAATGTTGTTTCGTGCCTCCGGGATCTTGATGTGTTCAAAGAGGTTGACTCGCTGGGCGGTGACTCGCCATTCGCGGGCGATGATCCGTTCCTGCTCCCGAACGATAATCAGCCGTGCCTGGAGTGTCGTGATTTCCTGAATGTCCTCCAAAGCGCGATCGGTCCAGAGCGGCGTGGCAAACAGGTCGTAATCGTCGAGACGAAATTGAATGCCTTCAAAAACAGGAATATCCACTCCAGCGATATTGTCCCACGATACTTCCACGCGGCGAATTCCGAACCTGGCATCCAGTTCGATGTCCTCTCCCCAGAGAGCCTTCCAACTGGTAAATGCCTGGAGGGCAATTTGCAACGCCTCCTCCGCGGCGGCTCGTTCATGGCTGATACGATCGAGTTCCAGGCGCAATTGTTGTTTTTTCAGGAGCAACATGGGCAGATAACGCTCGAAGCGTTTCAGGTGGTCCTTCTGGCGGCGAAGCTCGTTCTTGTTCAGTTTAAGCCGGTTCATGCGCGACCTCCTTTCCAGGCCAGAACTGATTGATCAGGCTGGTGGGCAGACCCGTTTCCGCCGGTGAAAAACAGTCCGCCAGAATCTGCCAACCGGCGTCGAGGGCATGGGTCAGAGGCAGGTTGACCGAAAGGTCCATCAGTTTGAGTTCAAAATTCTGCCCGTAACGGAGGAGCTTCTCGTCCCACGAGGTCATGCGAAATCCCATGGCTTTTTTTTCCAGCGATTCGTGGCAGGCGGCGTATAGCCGGATCATACAGTCCATGAGCGAACGATGATCGACGCGAGTGTGTTTGTTGACCTGTTGCTTGAGGCGGCTGAGTGAACCGAACGGTTCGATGTGGCCTTGATAAAGGTAGTATTGACCCTCGGTGATGTAGCCGGTGTTGTCCGGGACCGGATGCGTCACGTCATTCCCGGGCATCGTGGTGACCGAGAGAATCGTGATGGAACCCGCGCCCTCAAAATCCACGGCTTTCTCGTAACGCGCGGCCAGTTGACTGTAAAGGTCGCCCGGGTAGCCACGATTCGATGGCACGTGCTCCATGATGATGGAAATCTCCTTCAAGGCATCGGCGAAGTTCGTCATGTCCGTGAGCAATACGAGGACGCGTTTTCCTTCCAGTGCGAGTTTCTCAGCCACGGCCAACGACAGGTCGGGCACCATCAGGCACTCGACGACCGGATCCGCCGCCGTGTGGATGAACAGAATCGAACGATCGAGCGCGCCTTCGTGGTCGAACCGGTCGCGGAAGAACAGGTAGTCATCGTGACGCAGTCCCATACCCCCCAGCACGATGATGTCCACGTTTGCCTGCAGGGCGATACGGGCGAGGAGTTCGTTGGCTGGTTCGCCGGCGACGGTGAAGATCGAAATCTTTTGCGATTCCACCAGAGTGTTGAACACATCGATCATAGGGATACCCGTGTGAATCATTCGGGACGGCGGGACTCGCCGGGCGGGATTCACGATCGGCCCTCCCGTTTCAATCAGATTGTCCACCAGCGCCGGTCCTTTGTCGCGAGGCGTCCCCGTCCCCGTGAATGCCCGGCCCAATAAATCCTCCGATCCGGAAACCTGCATCTGGCGACCGAGGAAGCGGACGGAATCACCGGTGGACAGGTCACGGGTTCCGGCAAACACCTGCAGGAAGACGCGGTCCCGATCCAATCGAATGACCTCGGCCAGTGAATCGCCCCCGCGCGTTGACACAACCGCCAACTCGCCATAGCCAATGCCGGCGGCGGATACCGTCACGACATTGCCGGCAATCTGCTGGATTCTACTGGTCGTTCGTCTCATCGTCGGAGTTCAGTAGAAGTTCTTCGGCGCCCCCGGGTCTTAACCGACGGGGGCGACGAATATCCGCGTCCAGATCCGATTCCACGAGCGCCGAACGCTTGCCCGGCGATTGTTGCTGCCGAGCCCGGACCCGGGTTTCTTCAATCCGATCGCGGATAAGCTGAAAGTGTGAATCGTAGCTTTCGGAATCCGCCGGCAGACTGTTCAGATCCAGAAACAGTTGTCGCAATTCCTGAAAGAACCGGCGAGCGCCATCACGGGTCGGCAGGTTGAGTTCGGCCGCGAGTGTTAATTCAAGCAGATCGAACAGCCGTCGTTGTCGTTCGGCTGGCGTGGCGGCATCGACCGGGTCAAAGGCGTTTTGCTGGAGAAACACGTCATCGAAGAAAAGTCCCTTCAAGTAGATGGCGAAATCGGTCGGCGACGTTCCCTCTTCACCGACCACCTTCATCATTTGATCGATCTCGTGCGCCTGATTCAGGAGGCGCCTCATAGACTGCGTTCGCGGTCGCTCCACAATACCCTCGTATCGACTCCAGCTTTCCAGCGGATCGACGGCGGGATAGCGACGAGCATCGGCCCGGTCCTGGGACAGGGCGTGGAAGGCACCGACCACTTTCAACGTGGCCTGCGTAACCGGTTCCTCGAAGTTGCCGCCCGCCGGACTGACAGTCCCGCCAATGGTCACCGAGCCAATAGTCCCGTCCTTCAGCCGGACGCGCCCCGCCCGTTCGTAGAACGCGGCGATGGTGGATTGAAGGTAGGCTGGAAAAGCTTCCTCGCCGGGAATCTCCTCGAGCCGACCCGAGCGTTCGCGCATCGCCTGGGCCCAGCGCGAGGTGGAATCCGCCAGGAGCAGGACATCCAATCCCATCTGACGGTAGTATTCGGCCAGCGTGATGCCCGTGTAAACGGAGGCTTCCCGCGCGGCGACCGGCATGGAGCTGGTGTTGCAGATGATGATGGTGCGCTCCATCAACGATCGCCCGGTTCGCGGATCGCTGAGCCTGGGAAAATCGCGAATCGTGTCCACCACTTCGCCGGCGCGCTCACCGCACGCCACAATGATCACCACGTCCACCTCGGCGAAGCGCCCCGTGATCTGTTGCAGAACCGTTTTGCCCGCGCCGAACGGACCCGGAATGCAGTAGGTTCCCCCCTTGGCGATGGGGAACATCGAGTCGATGATGCGGATTTGAGTGATGAGCGGCTCGGTCGGTGCGAGACGCTCCTCGTAGCTGCGAATGGCCTTTCGGACGGGCCAATCAAAGGAGAACGTCAATGCCTGTGAATTTCCACTGAGGTCACGAATCGTTCCCAGTCGATCATCCAGCCGGAATTCACCCTTGGAAACAATTTCCTCCAGCAGTTGCGGTTCCGTTAGCCAGAATGGCGCGAGGATTTTGTGACGAATCGGTCCTTCCTCAACATACCCGAGCGCCTCCCCGGCAATGACCGTGGTGCCTGATTCAATCAATGGATGAAAGGTCCATTTGCGGCCGGAATCCAGAGCGCGGCGCGGCGTCCCGAGTGGCAGAAAATAGCCGAACTCATCGGCGAGTCGGTGAAGCGGGTTCTGCAGTCCGTCATAAAGCTGGCCGAGCAATCCCGGTCCCAGTTCAACCGAGAGGAGTTCGTCGGTGAACTCAACCGGATCGCCCACTTTGATTCCGTTGGTCGTTTCGAAGATTTGCAGATCCGCCAGCCCGCCGCGAATGCGCACAATCTCCCCCTGCAGTCGTGCCGCGCCGTGTGGAATTTGCGCAATCTCGTTCTGGCGCACGGCACCCGTCAACTCCACGGTCACGATGTTGCCGTTCACCCCGGCAACTCGACCGGTGGTGGCAGTGGACTCAGCTCTGATTGTTGTCGATGATTTCGCCGTATTCATGAATGGCAGAACGGGTGAGTTCCTCGGTACGCTTGAGGCAGTTGCCGAGCCACTGTTCTCCCTCGACGGGGTCATGCGGACCGCGCCGCTGCAGGAGGCGAAGGCGCAGGAGATAGATCGCAAGTCGTTCAAGATTAAAATCCTGACCCACCTCCAGCCCGTCGAGAAAATCCCACCGGCGCTGATCAAGGTAATCCGCTGCTTTGATCGGTGACTCGATTTCGAACGCCTCGCGGGCAATTGCGACGGCTTCGTGATCTTTCGCGACTGAACGCAGGTATCGCCGCGGATCAATCCCTTTGTGTCGGGCGCGGAGCACGGCCAGTTCATTGCGCACTGCATGCTCGCGGGCATACCAGCGATTGAGAACGGTCAGTCGTGCCGGTCGGGGTTGGTCCTGAAACAAGGTTGCATCCTGAAGAATTTGCACCGCTTTGGACGGAAGGAACTGGCGAACCTGGCGCAGAAATTCATCGAAACCCAACGGCGGCGGAGCGGTGCGCACGAGTGCCGGCAGGGATGGGTAAAGGTAGTAGATTGGATCGAGCATCAAGCATCTTTCCCGGGTTCAGATTCCTGCAACAGCTTCGCCAGCCGCGGGTTGAGAAACAGGCAAATCGCCTCGGCAATGGCGGCGTCGGAGAAATCGAACTGCATGGGGTCGTCTTCGCCCCCGATTCGGAACCCGTGCTGAACCGATGGATGCGTTTTGATCACGACTCCCGCACCCAGACTCTTCCCCAATTCCGCGACGAATGTGTCGGTCAATCGCCGCTGATCTGTATCGTTGGTGAAGATCTCAAGATTGCCGGTTCCATCCCGGCGAATCCACTCAATCGCCACTTGACTGATCAGTTCCCGGAGGAACCCGTCATCAAAACCGGCGGCACACCGTTCCTGAACGACCAATGCCAGGATTTCCCGCAGCGAACCCCGCAGAGCCACCTGGACATCGCGGGCGGCCCGTCGAATGGAGGCGGCCGCGGCGGCTTCCTCCCGTCGAAGGCGGTCACTGTTCTCCCTGCCAATCCGGTCGGCTTCGGCCTGCGCCTGCTCGATGATTCGTCGCGCCTCCGCTTCTGCCCGTTGGATAATGGCCGCTCGGGCCCTCTCCCCGGCTTCAACACCCTCACTCTGGATCTTTTGAATCAGTCCATCGAGATTCTCGTTTGCGGGATCGGCGTTCATCAAAAAGGGCAACGTTGCCTCGGGCATACTGCCCCCGTTCCGAGGCGGTGGCTTCCCGATTCTTGTTCAAACCCTGTATTTCCTTGCCGGCAACAAAAAAGGGTTAACCAAAGCCCCCCGGCTCTGTCGCGGGATTCGCACAGTTTGACAGTTCCGGGAATGCGAGAGGGAGGCCGCGAGGGTGGTCCCTTAGCCCGGGTCGGCAGAGCTCAAACAACCGGTAAGTACCGGGATCGTATGGACTGCGGTGGCAGCGTGCCGTGCCGTAGCTGGGCGAAGGCTGGAGCCCTGAAGGGGCATCGACACCGCTTTTGGGCGCTAGCGAGTCGGGTATCGCGGAGAGTGGAAATCGAACGTCACCGCAATGTCCGGGGAAACGCAAGCCACAGGTTGCCCACCGTAGACAAATCAGCAATTCTCATTTTGGCAACGGAGCGCCGGCTGGTAGCCGGCTTTTTACCTGACGACACCGAGAACTGCTTTCCTTTCGGGCGGTTTAAGCCGATTTCAAATCGGCGCTCCGCCAAAATGAGAATTGCTATAGACAAATCGATGGCAGATCGCCCCGGAGAAAGCAGTGTCGGCGCTTCGCTCTGCCACCGCAGTCCAAAAGGGCCCCGTTTCAATTCCATCCGACGGGGTGGTCATGATGCCCGAAGGGCCGTGCGGCCATGGGCCGCTCCACCTCCCATAAGCCTCCGGCTTTGCCGGAGGTCGCTGACTCGCTTGGTGGAGAAGAGATTGCCAGGAACCGCTTCAGGACACTGGTCATGCATTCACTGCGTTCAGTGTTGCCTGGCTTGTGTTCCGGAGGAGTGGCTCGCTGAGACTCCGGGCTCTGCGTCGGCGCGGGAATCTCACTGTCTTCTTGTTTCTGGTGTGTACTCATTTTTTTGCCCGGTTAAACCTCGCTGCGAATGCCAACCGTGGCTTTGCCTCGTTTGAGCAAAGTGCGTCCAATTTTGAAGAATTCATGGAATCAGCCTCATCTGCTCAAATCGGATTCAATCCATGCGCAGGACGCGAGCTCCCCGTCCGTCGCCCAGACTCTGCCCCATCAGGGCCGCGTTGGCATCTGCCAGCGGAAATTCTTCGATCGCGGGTTTCAAACCCGACTCGGCAGCCAGTTGCAGGAACTCGGTCACGTCGCTGCGGGTCACATTGGCGACGCTCTTGATTTCCTTTTCCATCCACAAGTGCGCCGGATAATCCATTGACAGCAATGTGTGTTTGTCGAATTCCTCCTTGCGAATGGCGTTAATCACCAGGCGTCCGCCCGGAGCGAGATTGCGAAGCGCTTCCATGACCGGTTGCCAGGCTGGCGTCGTGTCGATGATGGCATGCAACGGTACCGGTGCCGTGGCATCGATCGACCCGGTCCAGGTCGCTCCCAGGGAGATCGCAAACTCGCGCTGTCGCTCGCTTCGGGCGAAGACATAGACCCGGGTATCAGGAAAGCGATACTTGACCAATTGCATGACGAGGTGGGCGGAGGCGCCGAAGCCGGTCAGCCCCAGTCGATCTCCGTTCCGGATGCCGCTCAATCGAAATGATCGGAACCCGATTGCGCCGGCACAGAGTAGGGGCGCGGCTTCGACGTCCGAAAACTGATCGGGAATGGCCAGGGCGAACTCCACGGGCACGGTCAGGTATTCGGCATACCCCCCATTCACGTCGCGTCCGGTTCCTCGGAATTCCGGGCACAGGTTTTCCTTGCCGAAGCGGCAAAAGCCACATTGTCCGCACGCCGAATTAATCCAGGCAACACCCACCCGCGTTCCCGGTGTCAGATCCGATTCATCGCCGTTCACCTGGACGACATTGCCGACGACCTGATGCCCGAGGATAACGGGAAACCGGGCGGGCAGCGTACGCCCCTCGATCTCGTCCAGTTCAGTGTGACACACGCCGCAGGCACGAACCCGAATCAAAGCCTCGCCCGGTCCCGGAACAGGCTCAGGCAGATCCACCATCCGCAAGGGAGCTTTCTCCACCCGCAAATCGCAGACTTTATCAAGTAGCATCGCTTTCATGGCTCTGCCTCAATCTAGTCGCAACCGGCGAGTCGGCATTCCCATTCAATCACGAATTCTGACCATAATTTGCCAAGATATGCGGTGTGCTTCCCTGATAATATCAATAGGTTAAGTCAGAACTTTGAACGGAAGGAAAATATTATGAAAACGTTGCCACTTGGGGTCGTCGCCGCTCTCGCGGTAACATTGTGCGCCTGTGACCCCGGCGCTCGACAGGCGAAAGGGTTTCGCTTGCCGGAAGGAAACATCGAGGAGGGCAGAAAGGCGTTTGTCGCGCTGAACTGCCATACCTGTCATACGGTCAGCGGGGTCGAACTGCCGAAGCCGGTTTCACCGGGCCAGCATCAGATCCATTTGGGAGGAGATGTCTATCAGGTCAAAACATACGGTCAATTGGTGACCGCGATCATTCATCCCTCACACGACATCACCAGGCCGTTTAAATCGACACCGGCCAAACCACCCGCGCTGAAAGAGTTAAAATCCGAGGCTGCTGAAACCGCTGGCAAGGCATCGCCGATGCCGAGCTTCAATCACATCATCACGGCCCAGCAGGTGATCGACCTGACCACGTTTCTACAGTCCCGTTACAAAGAAGTAAGGCCGGAATGGGAACATTACTCTATGTGAACCTCGGGCCAGATGTATTGAGGAAACGCGTATGAGTGCAGATGGACATTTCAAGCACGATGCTGCCTACAAGCACCCGGACGATCCGATGGAGGGCGTGGAGGCCGAATCGCACGTCGCAAAGCGACCGATCGGTTACGACGAGTTGAAAGGCCACCGCGGAATGAAGATTGTGCAGGCAATGCTCCTGATTGCCGTGATCGTCGGCCTCGTCGTGTTCTTCAAAGGCGTGCTGACCCACGACGGGCACCAGCCGCCTGAAGTCATCGAACAGATTCTGCCGCCGGTTGCCGAGTGATCACTGTGGAGTGCGGAGGCAGAGCAGAGCGGCGACACCGCTTTGGGGCGTGATTGGCGATGTTGTGGATTCTGAATTCTGGAGCGTGGAGTCGGGGTATGGGTGGGCTCGAGCTGTGGGTTTCTCGGTGCACACGGTCGGGTGGTTGGAGGCGGGCTTCCCCCTCACCTCAATCGACTCGGCTGAGCTCGTCGCAGGCCGCTCCCTCAGGGAGAGATTTCGCCGAAAAGGAACTTCGCGCTTTGAACCCGTGAACTGTA
>CALBIE010000724.1 GCA_937893495.1 uncultured Verrucomicrobiales bacterium
AAACCGAGCACGGCGGATGTGGACGCGTTTCTGGTGAAGATTGGGATACTGGCCGAGCGGTGACGAACCGTGGTTCAGATCGTTGTGCGCACACGTCGTCGCGATTGCGCCCTTCCCCCAACCTCAATCCTCTCGGCGGAGAGGATACTTCCAAATAGATCGCACTTCGAACCCGAAGCGCCGGGTCAGGTGACCTGGCCTACATCTCGTAGGCCCGGTGCCCTCACCGGGCGTCCCATGTAAGCGGACGCAAATGGGGATAATGAAAGAGAGCATCGCTGGAATTGAAATCATCATGCTTCGATCGCGCGCTTTTTGTTGTGGCAACCGAGTTTTGGGGAACACGCCCGCCTCGGGCGTTGGTTTGCGCGCCCCCGCGCAAACCCCTTGTGGCTGGCGCAAGTCCGGGCCGTTACGAAAGGAATGCCCGACGGTTCCGTAATTCGACCCGCTCGGATGTCCCTGGCGAGGGCGCCTGGGACAACGCCCGAGGCGGGCGTGCTCCCCTGTTGCTGCGGCTTCGCCGCGCGCCGGAATCAGATAGAATCGATCCCGCCGCTGATGGTTATTCGAACAGCAATTCCACGACTCCATACACCAGCAACTCCGGAATCAGAAACTCGATCTTACCCGGCGTGGCCTTGAACGCGAGGCGTGCCGGCTTTGCAGAATCCGGTCGGTAAAGCATCACCGCCTTGGGTTTCTTTTCGGTGGTGATACGGACAGTGACATCCTTCACGGCAAGCGGCCGTTCATTGATCGGTTTCTTGCCGCGTTCCTCTTTCGTGGTTCCTTCATCACGGTTGTAATTGACCAGATGGAGCATCAATTTCGATTCACCCTTTCGATAGGCCGCAACCCGAACCGTCCACGGCGCGTCAACCTGAAATCTGCCGAGTGACCGAACCTGCTGAAACACCGTTTCAACGTTCGAGCTTTTTATCCGGTCGAGCACCGTGCCACCCGCTTTCTTGAAATCGCGTAGAATCGCCTGTTGTTGCTTTGTAAGCAGAGTCGCTTGCGGAACCAACACCGCGCGGAAGTTCTGAAGTCGATCCTGACTCAGGTTTTCATCGGCCACCACATCGAGCACAACCTGTCGATTGAGCAATTCCTGACCAACGGTACGAAATTCGTCGAGCGGCGCAGACTGACCGGCCAGAAGCGACTGCCGGGGCATGACGATTGCGACATCGGCCAACGTCGTTGCCTCGTCGAAAAGCGAGCGATGCTTCCGCATGAACTGCGTGTAGCGAACCAGCGTGTCGAAACCATCCGGGTCCTCAAAGCGCATGTAGCGGCCCATGCCGAGCCCCCCGGTCGCGTACCCCTCGGCCATGTTGGCGGCCAGTCGCAGTCCGTCATACTTGCCCATCACGAACGGCTTGCCACCACCGAGTTCCCGCACGACCAGGCAGCTCAGCCACGCGTCGCCAGCCTTCCGTTCCGTAAGGTTCAGGTTTTTGCCCACGAAGGATGCGCCGCCCGATTCCCAGAAATAACTCTCACCCTTGCCCCATTGTTCAATCGGCAGAAACGTCCGCTCATTCCCCGCCCCGACGTGGCCGAGATGGTTCCATTGCGCGACCAGCAGATCCGGCTTCAACTTGCGGCCGTAACGGATGAAGATGTCGTCGAAATTCGCCTTGAAATTCTCGGCCGCCCAACGCATGGCGAACCAATCCAAATCGCCCGCCGTGGTCACGTCGGGATAACCGCCGATTCGCGCCGGGATGGTGTCAAAGACATGCGAATCGAGATTCTTGACGCCCAGCTTTTGTCGAACGTCTGCCACACCGACGTGTTCGCGCAGCCAGGTCTTGAAACTCGTCTGACAATACAGGCAGGCGCAGTTGAAATGATAGTTGTACGTCGTGATGACGCCATCCACGCCGTGGTCGATGGCAACCTTCAGCATCTGCTTGAACATCTGGCGCGCGTGCGGACTCGACAGGCAGAACGCGAGCTGATCGTTGTTGTAGCGACTGACCGGAATCGGTTTGCCCGCCGAATCGCGCTGCAACAAATCCAACAGGTTTGGATGCGGTTTTGGCCCCAGTAAATCCTCCGGCCAGCGCTTGTCGTAATACTCCACGAAGCCAGTTCGCTCATCCCAGTTGCCGAACGCTTTCCCAAACCGGAAATGCCCGACCACCTTGAGACCGAGATCGTGAATCATGCGGTTCAAGTCGCGCTGAAAATCCAGCACTTTGCGCTCACCGATGATCGGCAACTGCATCGGCGTGCCCTTCGACTTCGGATTGTCGGCGTAGCCGTGAAACATCGCGCCGTACTGGCCGATCTGGACAATCTCCGGCCGCGCCGCCTCGAGATACGGAATCAACCGCTCATGCGCCATCGAACGCGTGACAAAGAACGTGCGGTAGGGATTGGCGCTTCCAGAATCAGCGGCACGGGTCGCCACCGAACCGAAGGCGAACAAGGTTGCGAAGTAAATGCGTAAGATCATGTTTTGGATGCTACTTCAGCAGGCGATTTGCCTTCACAACTCGATTTTCAACTTTTGGAACTCACCCGGCCTGATGGCGTTTACAGCCTGCAAGATCGACTCGACCACGATCTTCATGTTGTGGCCGGAGCGAGCAAAGCGGACTCGGAACATTCCAAGACTCGACAGGCCATTTCCCGCGTCACCGAAGGGAAGCACTCCAAAAACTCCTCCAGCGTGTAGTCACGTTCCAGATAATCGAAGAGCGATTTCACCGGCACCCGTGTACCTTTGAAGACGGGTGTCCCTCCCAGAATGTCCGGGTTCACGGTCACCAGGTCGGTCGCGTTCATGGTCTGAACCTACCCCTCATGCCTCCAAGTGTAAATGTTGGGGTGAATTTCAATGAACTGTTGGAATTCCCATCTCAATTCGTCAGGCCCGCCGGTCAGTCCGTGCGAATCCGCAGGAACGAGGGGAACCGTGGAAGACCGTTTTTCGTCAGGCCGCGAAAACGATAGGTCACCACCGAACCGATCGGCGGAGGTGATTCCCGCTGCGCATCCGTGAAACCGGTGCCGAGCGAGAATTCCCGCCCATCCTCGGTTCTGACCCGCACTGAACCGAGCTTGCCGGCGAATTTTCCCTTACCGGGATTGTGGGCGATGACGACCGCCTCGGCATCGTCATATGTTTTGACCTTCAGCAGGGTCGGCGATCTTCCCGCGTCATATTTCGATTCCGGTTTGCGTATCATCAACCCTTCGCCACCCGCCTTTACCACTCGATCCCGTTCAGTAATCAAATGGTCCGAGCCCTTGCATCGATACTGTGGGACCGGTTGAACGTATTTTGCTCCCGCCGACAGTGTTCGCTTCAGAAACGCCATCCGTTGTTCGAACGAACCTTTCGCCTTTGGCGCGTCAAAGACCATGAACCGCACCCGCCGCCAGCGCTCATCCGGTTCGTCCCTTAGAACCGTGCTTGTCGTTTCTTCGAACTTCCTTCGTCCCATCCACAACTCGCCGTCAAGTTCAACGCCTTTGGGTAACTCAATTGTGAAATAGTCCGGCGCGTGAATCCGATTTCCGCCGCGCGTCCACAGCGCGACGCCATCCCAATATCCACGCACGCCGTCATACTTCTCGCTGATCCACCAGCCCGTGGGATCGATGGACGGATCCCAGACTTTGGCGAGCAGAAGTTTTGATTGGTCGCGTTTGGTTTCGCTGTCACGGGCCGTTTGATTCTGGGTCCAACCATCCGGCGCCAAGGCCAGGCAGGCGACAATGAAAGCGACCCACACCATCCAATTTCCCCTGAACTGCTTCCTCATGGAATCCGACGCTAACATCCGCAATCCGGCAATGCAATGTCCCGATGGAGTCTTCCAGATCGAAATACGCCACGTTTTCCCGTCGCCCGATTTCCTTCGCCAGCGTCGCCTTGCCGCACTGACGTGGGCCGAGGATCGCCGTCACCGGATTCCGCTTCAATCCGTAATCGACCAGACGAAGCAATTCAGCCCGTTCTATAATTCGTGAAATTTGGAATAGTTAGTTCCAAATTGCCTGAATGTCGTTCACGGCACTGTTTTTATTGGCGATCTGATGTGGAAGCCCTCGCTGAGGATTGTCGAGTTTGGTTTATTTATCTCTTTTATAAAGACTAATATTGTGATTTAGTCTCTTTTAAGATGCCTATTCAAGACATCATCGCAGGCAAGATTCAGGAATCCATCACCTGTCCGCTGCCGAAAATCACGCGGCGGGACGTGTATGTGCCCGGCGTTCGGGGAAAGGCTGTCGCGGTCATCGGGCCGCGGCGGGGAGGCAAGACCACGTTCCTTTGGCAACTGCTGTCCGCCCGCGCGGCGGAGGGCATGGCGCGGGAGGGGATGATGTATTTCAACTTCGAGGACGAGCGGCTGGCCGGCATGAAGGCCGGGGAATTGCGGCAGGTCGCCGAGGAGTACTACCGGCTTTATCCGCATTGGCGGGACGGGCAGCGGCGCGCGGCCTGGTATCTCGACGAGATGCAGGTGGTGCCCGGCTGGGAGATGTTCGTTCGCCGAATCATGGATTCGGAGCGGGTGGACATTCACCTGTCCGGCTCGTCGGCCCGGTTGCTCAGTCGCGAGGTGGCCACGGCCATGCGAGGCCGGGCCATGGAGGCGCTCGTGCTGCCGTTTTCGTTCCGCGAATACCTGCGCCATCGGGACCGCGAACCGAACCAGGCGGTGGAGCGCCTGCCCAAGGCGCGGCGCTCCGCGCTGGAACTGGAATTGACCGCGTATCTTCAGGAGGGCGGCTATCCCGAGGCGCAGGGACTGGACATCCGCACGCGGCGGGAATTGCTGCGCGGCTATGTGGACACCGCGCTGTTTCGCGACGTGGTGGAACGTCACGCGGTGTCCAACCCCCTCGCCCTGCGGTGGATGATCCGCCAACTTCTCGGCAACGCCGCAGGTTCCTTCAGCGTGCAGAAATTTCACGGCGATCTCAGATCACAGGGACTGCCGGCGGCCAAGAACACACTGCATGACTATCTCGCCCACCTGGAGGACGCCTTCCTGGTCGTGGCTGTTCCGATCGCCACCGACTCCGAACGCCGCCGCATGGTCAATCCACGCAAGGCGTATCCGATCGATCCGGGTTTCATTCCGGTGTTTGACCGCTCCGGCAAAGCCAACGCGGGCCACGCCCTTGAAACCGTCGTGCTGCTGGAACTGCTGCGCCGGGGGGCGGAACCGGCCTGGGTGCGCACCGCCGAGGGCCATGAAGTGGATTTCCTCGCCCGCCACGCCGACGGCTCGACAGAGTTGATCCAAGTCTGCCTCGGCGCGGAACGACCCGAGACCGAGACCCGCGAAATCCGGTCCCTGCAAAACGCGTTGAAGGAACATCCCGGAGCCCGCGCTACCGTGGTCACCCTCCGTCCCGAAACCTTCGCCACGCCGCCACCCGGAATCGCAGTCATTAGTGCCGTCGCCTGGCTGTTGGATCCCGCGCCTCGGGATGGATGAACCTGGATTCCAAAGTTGGAGCTGAGAAACGGCGGATGAACACGGATAAAAACACCCTGGTTTGAGGCATCCATCGGCTGAATCGTCGTCAGGCAAACTCTGCCTTTAACATCTGTGCCCATCCGTGGTTCTACTGCGGGACCAGCCCGGCACCCATTGAGCAGGCGGTCAGACTTCACTCGGAGCGCCGTGGATCACAATTGATACACTGGCCAATGCCGTAAAACACTACTGGAACAAGCGATTCAGATTTACCTTCAGGAAATGTACGCCCTTCCGATTCATGAAGACGGTGCCGACGTGTTCGTCATCGAGCTGAATGGTGCGCGCCGAGTAATAGCGAGCCGCGACCGGCGTTTCCGGCAACAGGACGACGCTTTCCTTGCTCCACGTTTTTCCGTCATCTGATGACGAGTTGAATTTCAGTCCCTTGTTGGAATTCCCGATTCCCCATGTGACCAGCACGCGCCCATCGTTCACGGCGGTCAGGTAACGTCCTTCGAGATTGTCGCGGGCAGCGCCAATACCGGGAAAACCATTCACCGATTTCCAATTCTTACCGTCGTCGGTGGAACGCAACAGCACCGGCCCCATCGCCAGCATGGTTCCGTTCGAAGTCCGGATAATCTGCTGGAACTCGTGCTTCTTGCCATCCCCTCCCTTCACGGGAAAGTCCTCCAATGCGCGGGTCTTCGGGTCGAACAAGCGAGGCTGTCCCGTACGCAAGGGCAGCAACCAGCGACCATCGGGCCATGGCAGAACATTGTGTCGGACCGCGCCGAGATGCTTCCCATCGACCGGACCAACCAGGCTTTGTTCGCTCCACGTTCGACCTTGATCCTTGCTGAGCGTATAGAGCAGGGCGCGTTCGTAGTAGCCGTCCTTGGCCTTGTCATCGGCGATATAGTTCCACGTCACCAGCACCCGCCCATCCGGCAGCGTGTCGGCCGTGCCGGGATAGACCTCAAACCTTTTCACTTCGCGAATGGCATCTGGTCGCCTGCTCGTCGTGGCAATCGGCCCGGGCTTCTCCCAGGTCATTCCGCCATCGGTGGACCGGGAACACATCAGTCGATCATGTTTCGGTCCCGCGTAAACGACCACCAGGGTTCCGTCAGGCGTGCGGCAGATGGATGGATGCACGTGGCCGGATACCGGCGAATCCACAATTGCGATCGGCTTGTCTTCCTCAATAGTTTCCCTTGGTCCGTAATGAGGAATCGGAGCACCGATTTCATACGGGCCGAGGTCCGGCGCCTTCCCGGCGAATCCATCGTTGATGTTTGGGATGACCAGGCCCGCATCGACCGCCTTCGATGTCGGTTTCAGGCGCGCGTCACCAAAGTTCAGATTCGTATGCGTCTTCGCTTCACCGGGTGGTTTGGGAACGTTCTGCAGGTCACTGAATTCCACCAGCACGGCGTGTTGCTCGACGCCCGTGGCGGCGGCCAGATCGGCAAACGTTTTGTAAGTCCGGCGTTGGGCCCGATAACGATCATCGAACGTCACCCACGCAATCGGATCCACCATCGTGTAGCCGTTGTAATCAAACCGACTGATTCCCGGATCAAAAAATCCGCTCTCCAAGGTCGGACCGTTCAAGCCGAGAAACAGGTTGTTGTGGATGCGCGAATTCGAATAACCCGGCGTGATGCCGGCCACCCCGCGCGAACCGATGTCGCCCGTGTTGACGGTGAGGTTGTGATAAATGAGGACACCGGCCGGCTGGACGTTCAGTTTGAAAACCGTGGCGCGGGTCAGGTTGTAAAGCACGTTGCGGATAAAATAACAGGGACCGCCGTAGATCGGTTGCGCGCTCAGTCCCACGTGCCCATCGACGAACCGGTTGTTGAAGAAACGAATGTTGTGCTGACCGTAATCCGCCTCGTTGTCATCCCAGCTTTGCCCGACGTCGTTGTTGTAGAAATCGATCGCAGACACCTTTTTCTCGAACAACCCCATGTCCTTGCTCTTCCCGAAAACGCTGATGCCATCCTTGTGATTCTGCGCGCGGTTGTAGCAGACATCGATTCCCTGGCCATTCACCCAGACGCCCTTGTATGGCCATTTCTTCTGCTCCTGGCGATGCCACGTGCCTTGCGTGCCGAGGAAAACATTGTCGGCGATATAAACATCGCGACAACTCGGACTGCGAAGCAGAATCCCCGACCAGCCACAATCCTCGAACCGACTGTTTCGCACGGTCAGCCCCTTTGTCGTCGCGTTCTCGGCCGCGTGGATTCCGTAATCGTAATTCCGAATGGCCAGTCCTTCAAACCAGTGAAAGTCCGCCTCGCCGACATCGAACAGCGATACGTTTTCGTGCCAATGCTTCTCGTCGGAATCGAGTATCGGTGTGCGCGTCACTTTTTCTCCAGCGGGATTGCCCCGAAAAACAACCGGTCCATCACCGGCCGACTGAATGACAATCGGCTTCTCGCGCGTGCCTTTACGGTTCAATACAAACGACCCGGTATAGTTTCCCTCGTGCAGGATTACCCGATCGCCGGGTTCGGTTTTCTGATAAGCCTCATCAAATGACGGAAAAGAGGGGGGCGCGCGGGTGCCTTTGAACCCGGTCGGATAAACGTGCAATCGGCGACCGCCCGGGAATTTCCTCGGCTCGGACTTTGTGGATACCAACAATTCGAGTTGATCGACCGTGCCATCGTCGTTGTCGGGGTCGGTCATGGTCAGATGCACTTCGTAGCGCGTGCCCGGATCGAGAAACAAAATGCTCCCGGCGTACAGATTGCCGCAGACATGATTCCAGGTCGGCGGTTCCGGCGGCTTCGGCTTGTTCATGCCCACTTTCTCGTGGTGAATCCGGAGCAGATCCATTCCAACCTTCCAATTGGCATCACCAACCCGGCGATACTGCACGGCCACCCGCCCATTGCGATTCGCGTCACCGACGATTTCCCACTCAAATCCGAGACTATGCAGAGTGGACGGCTCAATGTAGGGGCGGGCGGCAATGGTGCGATTGCTTTCCGGTGAAGCGCCGGTTGGCTTCCGCGGCAATTCGCGCCCGCCGGTGCCGACATCGATCGGATCAGCGATTACGAATGAGCACAGAGAGGTGAGCGCCAGGGTCGCGGCGCAAAGGTTTTTCATAATTGAACCTGAATTCCGTAGTTGGGGAGCACATCCGCCTCGGGTGTGACTGGCCGCGCCTCGCGGCCAGTCGTTCGCGCGCGAAACTGCCACGAACGCTCGAAAGTTTTTGGTGCGAACGGGTTTTCCGCGAGGGCGCGGGAAACAGCGCCCGAGGCGGGCGCGCGGAATTCATTCCGCAGAAGTGTCCACTTTCGACCAACGTTCACGCGCTTTCCCATGTCGTCGAGACCCAACACCGTTTTGTGTTTCAGAACCACCCATCGAAATCCGCGAAAGCCGATTGGCAAATCCACGTTTCTGCGGAATGAATTCCGCGCTCCTTCGGCATCGTTCCGGCCAAGATTCTCGTAATTGAAAAACGAACGGAGAGCAGTTTTCTCGCAAACAGTGTGGTCGGATTTTATCTCACTATTCAGCCAGTGCATCGAACGCACCAAAAGCATTTTCTCATTCCGATTATCCATGCCATCCGTGTAATCCGTGGTCGTTCCGACGGTATCGTTCCGAGTCAAAGCAACTCCGCAATCGGCTGACGGCCGTTATCGACGAGGAATTGCGGGCGCCCGCTGAAGTCGGGAATCGTCGCGTTGTTCACGTCGATTCCGCAATTGCGATAGAGCGTCGCGAACACTTCCTGTACATGCACCGGACGCTCAATCGCTTCACCACCCTGCGAATCCGTTTTGCCAATCACCCGCCCACCCTGAATTCCACCGCCCGCCACCAGCACCGATTGCGTTGCGGGCCAGTGGTCGCGACCACCTTTGGCGTTGATGCGCGGCGTGCGGCCGAACTCGCCCCACACCACGATGCTGGTCGTTTCCAGCAATCCCCGCTCGCGCAGATCCTCGATGAAAACGGAAAGCGTGTGATCAAATACCGGCAGATACTTTTTTGAAAGGTGAGCAATCGTTCCCTCGCGATTGGCATGCCAGTCCCATGCACCAAAGGCAATGGTCACACAGCGCACCCCGGCCTCGACCAATCGCCGGGCCAGCAGAAACTGTTGCGGATCCTGTGGCGCGCCACCAAAGGAACTGTCCGTGGGTTGCCCTTTTCCATAGAGGTTGCGAACCGATTCTGGTTCCAGCGACAAGTCCATCGCTCGCGCCAGCTGATCTGACGTCAGGATGCCGAATGCCTGCTTTTGATAAGTATCCAGCGCGGCCGTATCTGCCGTGTCCTGCAATTGTCCGAATGCGCGCAAGAGCCTTTCGCGTTCGGAAAAGCGCGGCAGCGTCACGCCATTCAGCTTCAAATCAGCCTTGCCATTCCCGTTGATGGCGAACGGCACGTGTTGCACGCCGGTGAAGCCCGGCCATGAAATCCGGTCGGAGCTGAGGTGCTTGCCGTTGTTGTTATACGGCGGGTAACTCATCTTGGGGGCGGCATCAATATACGGTGGAATTCCGTTTCCACGCGGACCTAATACGTGGGAAACAACCGACCCGAAGGCGGGCCAACCGCCGGCCGGTTCGTTATCCGTCGTCCGGCCACCCGCTCGGCCGGTGTAGCATTGAAATGATTCGTGACGATTCTCGAATCCAACCAGCGATCGAATCACTGAAAACCGATTTGCCAGCTTCGCAAGCCGCGGCAGCGTTTCGCAGAAATGCACGCCGGGAATCGCAGTGGGAATCGGATTGAAGGAACCGCGAATCTCAGAAGGTGCGCCGGGTTTCGGGTCAAACGTTTCATGCTGGGTTGGACCTCCCGGCAGATAAACCATGATGACCGAGCCCTGCTTCAGCGACGAACCGGACGGAGTTGCCGAAGCACGGAGCATATCCGCCATCGACAATCCCCCAAAACCCAGCGCGCCGACCTTGAGGAAGTTGCGGCGCGACAGTCCATCGCAGAAGGGCGATTGGCGTATGCCGGGAATGGTGATCATCGGGTTACCCAATACTAAACGAGATTAACCGGGCCGCAATTCAGAAGATTGCCCACGAATCACACGAATCGACACGAAAGAATCAAAGGGGAGCACAGGCCGCCGGCCTGTCGTGTTTGGCGGCCCGCCAAACACATTTGGCCAAAGGCTCGCGGGTACGCCCGCCCCACCGGGATTGATATGCGACGCCGTCTGGTTGCCGGCCGGACTCACTCAGCATTCGCGCCATCTGTAGGCCGGGTGCCCCACCCGGCGTTCGGGGATTGCAAAAACTGTTTGAGAATTTCAGCCTACAAGGCGCCTTGGACGAATTCATAAACAGCACAAACCCTTCCAGGAAGGATGCGGAACGCTTTTTGTTCTGGACTGGATTGCTCAATTCAATCGGCGGCGTGCTGTTCTATCTCGTCCATCTTTTCGTTTTCGCCGATCAGCAATGACTCCACTCGCATTGGGGTATAGTTGCTGCAGTTAGTTTCGTCTTTCAAATGGCCGCAGCTTCAGAAATGCCGCAGCGCGGCCGTCCCGGCTGCGGGTTCCTGCGGCGTCTCGCCGCAAGGAGACGAACACCGAGCGAGACGCTCGGTGAACCCGCAGGCGGGACGCCTGCGCTACATTGCCTCAATGCCACTTCTGTAATTCGACAATGTTGCCTTCGGGGTCGGTCATGTAAATCAGCGTCAGCTTGCCGGCACCGGGGATGTCCACCGTCACTTCCTTGCCGTAATCCTTGCCACCCCAGTTAAGAATCTGCTGCCGGACGCCTTCAAAATCATCCACTTCGAAAGCGATGTGCGCAAAGCCGGGACGATTGATGGCGGGTTTGGACGCGGGCAGTTGTTTGTTGTAGGTGAAGATTTCAATAGTCGGCCCGTTCTCGCCGTGTCCCGGCACGCGCAGGTGTTGACCACAGACGCGCACGTCGTTGATACCGGTCAGATCATCCGTGTGTTTGCCTCGATGGTCGCGTTCCGTACTGACGGGCACGCAGTCGAATACCTCGACGTAAAACTGCATCAACTGCCTCCAATCCGCAGCAATGATGTTGACGTGGGCGTAGCGAATTTTCGGCCTCGGATTCATTGTTTTTCGTTATTGAATATCAATTGACTTGGCGACGCGGAACTGCCCGATATTGCCCACGGATGGCAGAGCCGACCCATGGATAAGAAATGAAGAATCAGAAAAAATCCGTGAGGCGGCTTTGCCATCCGTGGGATGATCACTTGTTTGATGTCCCCTTCCGCGACTTCTCCAGTTCCTCGCGTTTCTTGATATCCTTGGGATGTTTGGAGAACGATTCGAAAACGTCTCCGACGACACGGTCAGCCAAACGACCCAGTGCTTTCAACACAACCGGCTCAGCCTCCGGAAGAAGTATTGATGTGTTGGGTTCATATCCGCCAACCTTGTACGAATCCGCTGTGGCAATGTAGCCGATTGCGCCGTTGGCATAACCGACAATGATTGGGATGGCGCGCGGTCCAATGGCCTTCTCGAGTTTGAATCCGAATTCCACCATCGGTTCACCCGGCATGGTGAGAAAGAGATACGGCCCGACCTTGAGGGCCATCAATTCGGCAGCCACATCGCCCTCCTTACCGGGCAGCGTAACAACCTCACTCGCAATGCGAATGGGATAATACGTCGGCCGTTGTCGTAGTTTCTCACGACGAACGCCATCGGATAGCGAACGAATCACCGCGCTGCCCAGACCGCGCCCGGCCCACTGCATGTCCGCCTCGTCGGCGCAGCGATAGGGGAAGCCGGGCAGGTTTGGGCGGATGTCGCCGGCGCATCCCTGCAAAAACAACGCGCTGGTCTGGTTTCCGTAATTCATCTCCACGAACGTCTGCGCGTCGCCCGGGAAATCCGCGCTCATCTTCGGGTAGCCGTTCGGATACGGCCGCGTGCCCTTGTCGCCCCAGGTGAAAAAACACGGATGGCAGACGGCGTGCATGAGGACGGCCATTGGCGTGAGCGATTTTCCGTCGTCAAAGCGCAGCACCTTGACCCGCGGGTCGTTTGGGCCGTCCGGATTCAACCAGACCACCGCCCGACCATCGATGACCTTGCGGCGGTTGATGTTGAAGCGGATTTCGTCCTCGCCGTAACCAATGTTGACCGTCCGCATGTTTGAAGCGGCCTGCTTTGCGGCGGCACCGAGTTTGTCGATGACCTCGCGGCCCCACTTTGAATTGGCATCGAACGGTGGACCCGAATGGTTGTGCGACGCGGTCACCATGATGTTTTCCGGCGGCACACCGGTTTCCTTTGCGATTCGCGCGCGCGCCGGTTTCACCAATTCGTCGTAGGCGTTGATCAGATCCAGCGTGACGATGGCGGCCTTCTTTTCGCCGTCATCGAGCAAAAGCACGCCGGCACGGAGCGGATCCCGCACGTCTTTGACAATTCGGCGATGGCCAACCGTTTCGATCCCGTTCACGACCGACGGAGTGATGTCCACCTTGGCCGCACCCGCGCGCAGGTTCGAATCCACTGGAAACTGACCATCTTGAAATCCTGTGGATGCGGCAGACAGGTCTGACATGCTGAATAACAGAACGATGATGGGGAGGATTCTTGGCAACATCGTCGGATTGTAGATTCACAATGAACGAATCGACAAGCTCAGTCCTCGGTTCAGTGATTTTCTCCCACGGATGGCAAGGCCGGCCCACGGATGAAGAATCAGAAGAAAATCCGTGGGTCGGTTCTGGCATCCGCAGGCCCTCTGCGAAAGTGGCTTGCATACGAAATGCATCAGCGGTAAGCGATTGGTATGGGATTGATTTACGAGGAGGAAACGAAGGTTTTGCGGCAGTGCCTCTTTGAAGTGCAGAATGAAGTCGGCTTGGGACGTCGTGAAGAGGCTTATCATCGGGCATGTAAATCATGGCTGGAGAAGCACGGTGTGCCATTCCGGAGCAAGCCGCCCTGCGAGTTGAAACTCGGTGGCGAACTGGCGCACGTGCTGTATCCCGATTTCGTATGCTGGGATTCGATCTGTCTCGAATTGAAAGCGCTGCCACGAAAACTTGTCCCATCCGAGTTTGTCCAACTGTTTGATTACCTGAAATGTCGTGGCGACCAACTTGGCTTGCTGGCGAATCTTGGACTGGACCGGGTGCATGTAGAGCGCATCGTTTTCGAGCGACAAAACTTTGAACTACACGAGGATTGGAACAGTTGGTCGGATCACATCGCGGATGACGAACGAAAAATCGGAATCCGAATCCGAAAGGCTTTACAGGCGGCATATGCGGAACATACGACCGGGTATGGCGAGGAGGTCGCTCAAAAACTCATCGAGTTCGCGCTGCGGCAACAGAGTTTGAGAATTGCTTCGGCACCGACAGCAAAGGCCTGGTTCGACGGTAACATCGTTGATGAAAGCCCAATTGACTGCCTGGTCGTCGAAGAAAAGCTTGTACTCGTGCTCACGGCATTGTTTGACGACAATCAGTTCAACATCAGCCGAGGACTATCTTTCATGAAGGCGCTGAATCTTCAGTGGGGTGTCGCCGCGAACTTCGGCAAGAAGTGCGCCCAATTCAACGGCCTCCGCGGATAGGCTTTTATACACACGGATGGCAAGGCCGGCCCACGGATGAAGAATCAGAAAAATATCCGTGGGTCGGCTCTGCCATCCGTGGGCGATCTCTGGGATCACTTGAGCGACGCCAGCCACGCCAGCACATCAGCGCCTTCCTGCGCGGTGAGGGTCTGCAACAGGCCTTCCGGCATCAGTGAAAGTGCCTGAGGTTTCTGACTTCGGATGTCCGGCTTCCGGATGCGCTGCGTCTGACCGGTGGCCAGTTTCAGTTCAATCTCATCGGCTGTCTGTTTTGCGATGAAGCCGGTGAATGAGAATTCGTCGCCGGTCTCGATCAACCAGGCCCGGTACTCGGGTGCAACGGTCTTCGAGGGTTGCAGAAGGCTTTCCAGAATCTGCTCCTTTTTCAGCCGCGCGCCGACCTGGCTCAGGTCCGGGCCAAAATTGTTTCCCGCGTCCTTGATTCGATGGCACGCATAACACGCCGCCCATTTTCCCTTGAGCGAAAGAATCTCAGCGCCGCGTTTGGCATCGCCGCGTACGGCCAGCAACTGCTTCGCGTCAATCCGATTGCCCAAGGTTGCCGGGCGTTCGTCCGGCGAACGAAACCGCTCGAACAGTGCGCGAATGTTGGCATCGGCAGAGTTCAATCCGGTTGTAACGATGCTTTTACGCACCTGTTTTCCCACTCCTTTTGAATCCAACAAGCGCGCCAATTTCATCGCGCCATTGACGGTACTGAGATGCGCCTTCAGCCCGTCCTCACTCGACAACGTTTTTGCCGAAGGCTCGGTTGAGCTTTTTTTGGCGGCGTCCATGCCGGCAATCCAGTCCCACAAGAGATTCACCCCTTCCGTGTCCGTTTCGCGCGCGCCGATAATCGGCATGTGACCGCTGCCAATGGCCGCAAGCCGATACAACATCACGGAACGATCCGGTTCACCCGGAACAACGATCCGGCCATCCGGGATCCCGAACTGCCCGCGCGTCGGCGTCACATCGACCAGCGCGGCCTTTGCGAGTGGTTGATCAATGTTGACCTCAAGTGGCACGGCGCCGCCGCCGTGACGCCGGTGGCAATGGGCACAATTGGCATGCAGCCAGGATCGCGCCCGCAGGTCGATCGGTTGATCCGAACGGCTGGCGACGAGTTGACCCGGAGACTTGCGGACAAAGAAGTTTTCATCCGCCAGCCCGTGGGCGTTCAGGGCTTCGCGAATGGGTGTCTTCGAATCGACGGACAAAGCGGCGAGTTGTTCCGGCTGAAATCCGAGCGCGTAACCGCTCCATGAATTATGGCAGCGCACGCATTCGGCGCGTCCGTGGATGCGAAACCGGCTGCCGCCCTTCCAACCGGCGGCCGGAACCTTGACCTCATCGCCGGCCGCGTCGATGAGTTCCGCGTCCGTGCCCTCGTTGTTCCAACGATAGCTATAACCGCTCCACATCTCCCCGTCGAAGTGCAGCAGTTGCGTCTCGACGCGAACCGGTGCGGAAGATGGCTTCCCACCCGACAGCATCACCGTTCTTCCCAGCACTGCGTTGGCGGGCCATTTGACCGTCACGCTGCGAATCTTGTCATTGGGCGCGCGAACGACCTCGGTTTCGACCTTGCTCTTGCCGGGCAATCCGATGAACCGCTCCGCAACTGCACCGTCCTGCCACATCGGCTCGATGACGTCATAGCCGTAAACTCCATCGGCGAGGCGATGCTTCGCGACATTGGTGAACAACCCGGATTCGCTGAGCTGTCGAGGGAATGCCGATGGTTTGCCACGGCGCGGATTGGGCACGAGACGGTGAATGGTCGCGACTTCCTCGTAGTGGATGTAGTAAAGCTCGCCGTCTTCATCCTGACCAAACGTGGAAATCCGGTGCGGCGTATCGGCAATCTCCTCGTGATAGGTCACCTTTTGGCCATCGTGCCACAGTGCCCAGATTTTTCCCGTCTCGTAATCGCCGTAGATGTAGGCACCGCGCAACTTGGGCAATCGTTTGCCGCGATACACATAGCCACCGGTAATCGATGCCGCCTCATGATGCGGATGCGCCGCGACGGGCGGACTGATGGGCGCCAGCGGACTCGCCGTTTCGGGTTTGATGGGTTGGCTCGCCTCCATCGCGCTCCAACCGTAGTTGCCACCCTTCTTGACAAGATGAATCATCTCCCAGAGTTCCCAGCCCACTTCGCCGACCCACAAACGGCCCTTGGCATCAAAACTCATCTTCCATGGTTGGCGAAAACCAAACGCCCAGATTTCCGGTTTGACGTTTTTCACGTTCACATACGGATTGTCCTTGGGAATGCGATACCTTGCTCCGCCGGAAGTGCCGTTGACATCGATGCGTAAAATCGAGGACAGCAAATCGCTGTTGTCCTGTCCCGTGTTCAGGATATCCGGTGGCGACGGTTCACTTGCGTCGCCGGTTGAAATGTAGAGCATTCCATCCGGACCAAACTTAAGATTGGCACCGTTGTGACCACCGCCGCGCCAGGTGAGAATGATTTCTTCGCTCGCTGGATCAAGCCGGGGCGGCGAGCCGGGCAACAGTTTGAACCGCGAAAGCTTGGTGCCGTCCTCCACGCCGTATCCATGCGCGTAGGTGAGAAACACGTGGCCGTTCTTCCGCCAATCGGGATGAAACGCGAGTCCGTATGCACTGCCCACTTCCTTCGGATGCAGTTTCTTCAGGTCGATGACAAGGTCCGCTTTTTCGACATCGTCACGAATCGGAAACGACCAGACCATTCCGCGCCGTTCCACGACAAAGAAGCGACCATCGATTGGAACCATCTCCAGACCTTGATTGAGGGTGAGCCTGGGAAATACGCGTTCGGTGACATATGGTTTCGGCGGTTCCGGTGATCCTTGAATCCGCGACGTGGTCCACGGAATGCGGTCTGCGGCTGATACGTTACCGCACATTCCGGCAAGCAGTGTGGCAACCAATGACCACCATCCAATTGATCGCAGCGCACCCTCTCCCGCCCTTCGGGCACCCTCTCCCCCATTGGGGGAGAGGGATGGGGTGAGGGGGATTCGGCACTCATTGTTCCAATGCGCGAACAAACAATTGAGGTGGCCGCGCGTGTAGGCGAAAAAGTGGTTCAAACTCATGGGTTTCGGGAGAGGATAATTGCCGTACGACCACGTTTCTTCAACAACGGTTTCCAAACCTTTTTGGAAGTTGCCGATCCGGAGATCACCCCACGGATGGCATGGCCGGCCCACGGATGAGACCCAATTATTTATCCGTGGGTCGGCGCTGCCATCCGTGGGCGACTCATTTCAACGACTTTTTCGCGGCGAGAGTCTGACGGCGGTTGGGAATCGCCTCCTGCGCGCCGGGTTTGAGCGTGGCCAGCGCACCGGCGCAATTGGCATGGGCGATCACCTCTGCTATCCGTTCACCCCGCGCCATGCCAGCGGCAAAAGCCCCCGCGAACGCATCACCCGCGCCGACTGTGTCGATCGGTTCGACTGCAAGCGTCGGGACTTCAAGGAGGCATCCTTGATTGTCCAGTGACCAGGTCGGCTTGTCTCCGCGAGTCACGATGAGACGACTGATTTGCCGGCGGGTCAATGCGTCACACCACTTTCGTTTCTGTTTACGCATCGTCGCGGGATTTAATCCGGTCAACTGCTTTGCCTCCGACTCGTTCACAATCACGCAGGCCGTCCGTAGTTGTTCCCACGGAAATCCATTCCGAAAGGGCGAAGGGTTTACCACAACGGCAACACCGGCTGCGTTGGCGATTTTGATCGCTTCAATGATGGCGTTTTCCGGCACTTCGAACTGAACGAGCAATACGTTCGCCGACTCAATCTTTCGTCGATGACGGCGAACCAATTCGGGCGTCACACATCCGTTAGCCTCGGGTGCCACCATGATCAGGTTCTCGCCATCCGCGGCGACTCCAATCAATGCCGTTCCCGTCAGCGAATCTTTGGCGATGGAAATGCCGGTGACATCGATGCCCTCGTCCTTCATCCGCTCGCGATAAGCGCGGCCATCCGCATCGCCGCCGACGCAGCCGATGACGCAAACGGCCACGCTCTGTCGCGCGACGGCAATCGCCTGATTGGCGCCTTTCCCGCCGAAGAGTTTTTGCATCGTGCCGGCAGCCACAGTCTCACCCGCGCGGGGCAACGCTTTGACCGACGCGATGAGGTCCACGTTGAGTGAACCCAGCACGGCAACGGATGGTTTGTTATGGGATTTCATGGGCGCGATGAACAAGGGCGAACGCGAAGTCTTCCAGTCGGAAAATACTCCTCTCTCGTCGGAGATCAGTGATGGTCAATTTCATTCGCCCGATACGCGACCCAATGGTCTCCGGGTCGTCGCGAACTCTTTACGGAAATTTCCGGCCGCCGCCAGGAGCCGTTCGACAATTTCCGGATGGCGATTAAGTCGATTGAACTTCTCCGAAGGATCCGCGCCGAGGTCGTAGAGTTCCAACGCTTCAGCACGCCCCTGCCGGGATGTACGGACGATCAGTTTCCAGCGCGCGTCGCGAATGGCGCGGTAGTTTGCGGCGCCGCCAATTCGGCCGCCACCAAAGTAGTGCATGAACTCATGGGGACTGTTCGCTGTTTCACCAGCGAGCAATGGCCAGAGATTACGACCGTCGATCACGCGATCGCCAGGCACCTTGACTCCGGCCAGATGGGCGATGGTCGGCAATAGATCGATGTTGCCGGCAATGGCTTCCGTTCGTCGGCCACCGGGAATCTTTCCCGGCCAGTGGAAAATACCCGGCACGCGCATGCCGCCTTCCCAGGTGCTGCCTTTGCCTTCGCGCAGGGGACCGGCGGAACCGCCATCGATGCCGTATCCCAGCCACGGCCCGTTGTCCGAGGTGTAAACAACCAGCGTGTTTTTTTCGATGCCGAGTTCCTTCAGCTTCCCAATGATCTGCCCGCAACTCCAATCCACCTCCATCATCACGTCACCGTACAAGCCACGCGACGATTTGCCCACATACCTGCCACTCGCGAACAGCGGCACATGCGGCATGGGATGCGCGAGATACAAAAAGAAAGGCTGGCGTCGATTCGCCTCAATGAATTTCAACGCCTCCTCGGTGAACCGGATCGTGAGCTTCGTCTGATCCGGGTTTTCTTCAATCACCTTTTCATCGCGCATCAGAGGCAGCGGTTTGGGAAACCCGCCACCAGCGGAATAGAAGCTGCCCTGCCCGGCGAAGCCGGTGTATTCGGCGCGCTCCCGGGTCTTGCGCATCAACTCATCCTCGTTTTCGCGCGGTGGCATCTTTGGATGATACGGCCACATGTCGTTCGAGAACGGAATGCCGAAGAATCGCTCGAATCCCTGCCGCGTCGGCAGAAACTTCGGCGCATCCCCGAGATGC
>CALBIE010000725.1 GCA_937893495.1 uncultured Verrucomicrobiales bacterium
GTCGGCTGCTACCAATGAACAAGACTTGAGTTGCCTTGTTCGCAAAAAACCATGAGCACGGAAATCCGATTCGGACACGAGCATCGCGAAAACAAGCAACCGGGCAGCGGCGGCAAGATGGGTGCCGGCTGCATGATCCTCTTTGCTTTGCCGTTCTTTGTGATGGGTTGTGCGGCTGCAGTTGCCGGCATTCAGAAAATCATCAAGACTAGTGACAAGGAAGGCTACATCCTCGCCGGGATGGGAAGCCTGTTCGCTTTCGTGGGTATGGGCATCGGTGTCGCCGCGATTTTCGGATACAAAAAGAGCCAAGTGGCCGAGGCCAAGAAACAGGAAAACCCGGATGAACCCTGGAAATGGAATTCCGACTGGGCGAATGGCGAAATCAAATCGAGTGGCAAGACGGTGCTGTGGGTCATCTGGTTTTTCGCGATTATCTGGAACGTCATCTCTTGGGGTGCCACGATTGCGGCCTACAGCGAGTATGCGAAAGGCAAGAAAGAGGTCCTCTTCGTGCTCATTTTTCCAATCATCGGCATCGGAGTCCTGGCGTGGGCGATCTACGCGACCCTTCAGCACAAAAAATACGGCGTGTCGGTGTTCCGGATGCTTTCCGTTCCGGGTGTCCTGGGTGGCACGATTCGGGGTGCCATAGAGATACCAGTGCAGGTGGACCCGGAAAAAGGATTCAAAGTCCGACTGGCCTGCATCAAGCGGGTGACCAGTGGCAGCGGCAAAAACCGTTCGACCAGTGAACACATTCAATGGGAGGACGAGAAAATCATCGTGAAGGATCTGTTGGAAAGCGATCGCTCGCGCACGGGCATCCCGGTCTTTTTCAACATCCCTTACGATTTGCCCGAGCCGGTGTCCGGCAACCCGGCGATTCTATGGAAGATCTTCGCGTCCGCCGAGACAGTGGGGGTGGACTATGCGGCCGAATTCGAAATTCCCGTTTACCGCACCAAGGACAGTGATCCGGAATCAAAAACCATCGAAGATCCCACCGCCACCTATCAACCCGACCCAGCTGATTATCGTCCGCCGTCGGTCAAGGGCCTGCGCTTCCGCGAAAGCGTCCATGGCGACGTGGAACTTTATTTCCCTCCGGCATCGAGCATCGGCGGCATTCTTGGCAGCGGCGTCTTCTTCGCCATCTGGACGGGCGCCATCTGGCTGATGGTCACACAGAAGGCACCCATCTTTTTCCCCATCGTGTTCGGACTCTTCGACATCATCATCGGCCTGATATTTCTGAGCACCCTTTTCTACTCGGTGCGCGTCAAGGCCGGTCCTTTGGGTCTGGAGATTTATCACCGTTTCCTGTTCCCCACCACGACCCGCCGGCTCAGCCGCTCCGAGGTGAAGCAAATTGCACCCCACATGTCGGGTCAGACGAACAACAAGGCTCACTACAACCTGGAAGTTTACACCGTCGGCGGCCAGAAATATACGGCCAGTAGTTCCATCCGGGACAAGCGCCACGCCGAATGGCTCGCCGCGAGACTGATGGCCGCGCTCGACAAAAAATAGCCTGCTTTTCAACCGGTAAGACATGCCCAAACAACCCATCAACATTCCCGACAAACCAACTCGGCCCGTTGTGTTGCCCGTGGATTACATTCCGGAAAACCTGCGCGGCGAATTGCAGACCCTGTTGATTGGCGAATGGCAACTGGCGCATCGCGTCCGCCAACTGGCACAGACCATTGAGCAGGATTTCGCCGACAAGGATCTCGTCGTTGTCTCGCTGCTGAGCGGCACGGTGATGTTTCTCGCCGATCTAATTCGCCATCTGAATATCCCGTTGCATCTCGATTTCATGGGCGTCTCCAGTTACAGAAGCGGCACCAAATCGCGCGAACTCGTTTACACCAAGGAACTGCGGCTCGAAGTAAAAGATCGCGACGTGCTGCTGGTGGACGACATCCTCGACACCGGCCGCACGCTCAAATCAGTCATTGGCAAATTGCGGCAACTGAAGCCGCGCTCGATTCACACCTGCGTGCTGCTCGACAAGACCGCGCGCCGGGTCGAAGACGTGCAGGCCGATTACGTCGGATTTGAGATCGACGACATGTTCGTCGTCGGCTACGGCCTGGATTACGCCGAGCGCTACCGCAACCTCCCCTTCGTAGGCGTTCTAAAACCGGAGATGTATGAAGGCGGGGAGTAAAACGGTGCATTGACTCCGTTACACGACTGACCAGTTGTGATTGAAAAACTCCAAGCTTCAAAATCCAATCCTCAAATAGTTTTCAAAATCCGAATTCCAGACGATGCGGCACCGGGCTCAAAGGGCGCTCCTGACTCGAGAATGATGCGGGCGCAGGTGGGTGGTACCCCACTGCGGGAGCGAAGACTTCAGTCCGCAGAGACATTGAAGCGGAGAAATGGTCCGAAATTCAGCGGGTATGGTTTCAAGCGGACGCTTCTGCGGCGTAAACGCCGCGCTCCGAGGCATCATCCGGATGTGCTCGATTGATGCTTGAAGCTTATTTGGAGCTTGAGATTTGGAGTTTGGAGATTCCACCATCTCCTTTCAGACACGATCATTCTGCCACAACATTCGATCCGACACTCGTGACCATCCAAATCCAATTCTTCAGCTACTTCAAAGACCTGACCGGTTGCGAGCGGACGAGTGCCGAACTGCCCGACGGCGCGAGGCTGGGTGACTTGATCGCGCAACTTCAGGAGCGTTTCCCGAAGCTGGTCGAAATGAAAAACTCCACGCTCATCGCCGTGGGCGTGGAATACCAGAAGGCGGATTACGTTTTGAAGGACGGCGACGAAGTATCGTTATTTCCACCTGTGCAGGGAGGATGATGGAAAACTCCAAGCCCCAATTTTCAAAATCCATGAGGACCAAATGACCCGCTCGCTCACCATCACTAAATCTCCCATCGACGAAGCCGCGCTGATTCGTGAAAGAAAAATGTCGGACGGCATGGGTGCGGCGATTTACTTTGCCGGCGTGGTGCGCGGCACGGAAGGTAACGACAGCATCACCGCCATCGACTACGAGGCGTTCGGCCAGATGGCAGAGCACCAGTTCAACAAGTTGTTCGATGAAATGGAAACGCGCTGGCCGATTGAGTCCGTCCGATTGGTGCATCGCACCGGCGTGGTGAAGGTGAATGAGGCTTCGCTCTGGGTGGAAATCGTCGCGCCACATCGCGGAGAGGCATTCGCCGCCTGCCAATGGCTGATCGATGAGATGAAAAATGTCGTGCCGATTTGGAAGAAGCCGATCACTCAATCGTAGCGCAGGCATCCTGCCTGCACAGGGCGCACACAATGCAGATCAACCTTCGAATCATCCGAAAGCAAACGTTGGCAATCCACATCTTCGTGCAGGCGGGACGCCTGCGCTACGGCCAGGCCGGAGGTCGACGCTCCACAAATTATCTCAGGGACTCGAGATACGCCAACAAATCGGCGGCTTCCTGCGCGGTGTAGGCCTGCAACAATCCCTCTGGCATGAGCGACAACTTTGATGGCCGGCGGGAACTGATCTGCCCGTTCTTCAAGGCATGATCCTTCCCTGCCGCATCGCGAATGGTGTAGCCACCGGCACTCTGATTCACGACGTATCCGGTGATGCTTTCGCCATCCTTCGTCTCCACATCTACGGAGACGAAATTCGGGTCGATGATCGCGGAGGGCTTCAGGATCTGCTCCAACAATTGTGCGCGGTTGTATTTTCGCCCGATCTGGTTGAGATCCGGTCCGACCTCCCGTCCGAGATTCTGCACCCGATGACAACGGGCACATTGCGCACCGCCCTGCTGAAAAAACAATTCCTGTCCCCGCCGCCAGTCGGATTTCAACGCGAGAATTGAAGTGGGATTCAACGCCGCGCCCAGAGTCTTGCGCCGTTTGCTCTCGGGCAGAAATCGCTCGAACAGATCACGAATATTCGGCGGCGACTGCAGCACTTTGGCAACGTCATCGTTGGACCATCCGTTTGCGGCTTTGGGCCTGACAGACAGATCAACGGCCGCCATCAAGGCGCTTTCCGGATTTCGCCATCGCGACTCGCCCTTGCCTGTGCCGGCCACGGCGACTGAATCGTCCATGCCGCGAATCCATCTGCTCATTCGTTGAACGGCATCGGCATCGACATCATGCGAGCCGATGTGGGGCATTCGCCCGGACCCCGTTTTTGCCATGCGATACAGCAGGATGGATCGTGACGGGTCGCCGGGCGCGATGATACGCGCATTCGTGATCTCAAAATCGCCCTGAGTCGGCGGCGTGTCGATGAGATCGGTTTTGTCGAGCGCGAGTTCCTCCCGCACATCTATGGTCGCCGTTCCACCGCCGCCGCGCCGATGGCAATGAGAACAGTTCACGTCGAGATAGCGCCGTGCCCATGATTCCAGTCCAACATTCGCGGAATCCGTCATCGCCTTGGAAGGATTGGGAACGGGCGATTTCTCGAACAAGCCAAGTTGATTCAGCGCGGCAAGTTGATTGCCGCGACCAACCAGATCGCGATCCAGTTGACCCGGTTTGAACCCGCTCACATAACCGGACTTGGTCGTGTGGCAGGTGAAACATTCGGCGCGACTGGCGAAGCGCCATTTGAGCGTCCGCCTTCCGTCAACAGCATCGGCATCCCGAATGACAAATTCCGCATCACGCCCTTCCGTCCCGGCCAGTTCAGCGTCCGTCTGCGCCTCGTTCCAGTGGTAGCTGTAGGCGTCCCATTCCTCGCCGTCATAATGCAGAACCTGCGTCTCGAGCTTCCGCCGACTGGCGGGATTGCCCTTTTCGAGCTCAATGGAAATCGTGCGCGCGAGCACTCCATTGGCGGGAAAGCTCCAGTTATCCTTGTAGCGCCCCTTATACGGCTCATTCTTTGTCCAAAGACCGAGCTTCGCAACACCGGGCAAGGCGACAAACCGATCCGCCGTCGCGCCGTCCAGCCACTGCGCGGCATCAATCTGATACGGCAGCACGCCAGTGGCGGGAATCTGCTTCGCGACATCTCCGAACAGTCCCGTTTCGCTCAACAGCCGGGGAAAATCGCGGTTGGCGGTCATTGAATCATTTTTGATCAGGCGAAAGATCTGCCCCTGATAATCGACAACCAGCACCTCGCCATCGTGGCCCCGGGCAAAGCAGATGATTTGAATCGGGGTGTCAGCAATCTCCTGATGGAATGTGACCTTCGGACCGTCGTTGCGCAGCGCCCAGATTTTGCCGCTCACCCAATCACCATAAAGATACGCGCCCCGCAGGTCCGGCAACGCCTTGCCGCGATAGACGTAGCCGCCGGTGATCGACATCGCTTCGACGTGCGAATGTGACACCATCGGTTTGAGAATGGGCGTCGGTCCGCGCGTCGCATCGGGTTTCACCGGCTGCGGGCCTTCGACGATGCTCCAGCCGTAATTGCCGCCGCGCTCGACCCGGTAAATCATCTCCCACAATTCCCAGCCGACATCGCCGACCCAAAGCTCACCCGACTCGCGATTGAAACTCATGCGCCACGGATTGCGCATGCCGTAGGCCCACACCTCGGGACGCGCGCTGACCGTCTTCACGAACGGATTGTCCGATGGCACGCGATAGGGTTCGTCGCCCGTCGCGCCATCGACATCGATGCGACAGATTCCGCCGAGCAAATCGCTGATGTCCTGCCCGGTGTTCAACGTATCCGGCGGATTGGGCGCCTCCGCATCACCGGTGGAAAAATACAGGTAACCATCCTTCGGCCCAAAATGAATCGAGCACCCGTTATGACCGCCGGAACGCCAGGTGATGATGACCTTTTCACTGGCGTAATCGAGGCGCGGCGGATTCGTCTTCGCAACCTTGAATCGAGAAATACGACTTCCATCGGCGGTTTTATTCGCCGTGTTGTAGCAGATGTAGAGATGCCGGTTCTGCTCGAACTTCGGATGAAACTGAAAACCGAGCAGACGGTTGAACGGAGACAAGTCATTCTTCAAGTCTGCCACAAGTTCCGGCGACTGAATCGAACCCGCGTTCACGAATCGGAAAATCTTGCCACTGAGCTCGGCGATAAACCATTCGTTTGCGCCGGGGACGGCCATCATTTCGACGGGGTTGTTGAAACGGAGCTTCGCAAACGCCGGTTCGACGCGGTATGGCGGCGGCGGATTGGGCGAGCCAATGATCCGCGAAGTTTTCCATGGCACGCGTTTGTCTGGCAGCCGGGTTTCGCCGCTCGATACGGAAAGCAGACTGCCGAGAAGCGTCACACTGATGACGGAGATTTGTGAAAGGTTCATTTTCGAGTGGGGAAACGGTAAAACTGGAGTAAAAAGACAGCAACAGTTTTGATGGGGCGGCCAACGTAGCTGCACGAACGGTTGGCCTGAGAATCAAAGCGTCCGGACAATCCGATACCGTCCTGGCAATGCGGAAACCGCATGCAGGCTGGAAGCCTGCGCTACGATAGGCTGCCGCGCGAGCGGCATTTCCGTATGTTAACATTCAACAAACGCGGTCTCACAGCTCGCATCCTGAAAAACGCGGCGGTAGTCTGCCTCGGAGCAATCGTTTTTGCATTCATGTTCGAAGCCTTTGAACTCAGTCAGGTGTATCATCCGACGCGCGAGTCCGAGTCGGGGGTCACCGCCGTCTCACCGGATGGCGAGGACCTTTTCCTCACCGCCAGCGACGGAGTGAAGCTCCACGCGTGGTTTATTCCGGGCCGTGGGATCGAACATCGCCGGAATACGGTGTTTTTATTCTCCCACGGCAACGGCGGCAACCTGACCAGCCGGCCGGATTATTATTCCGCCATCCTGCAAACCGGCGCGGCGCTGCTTGCCTACGACTATCGCGGCTACGGCAAAAGCGAAGGAGAACCGGGTGAGGCGGGAACTTATCTCGATGTGTTTGCCGCGTACGACTGGTTGATCGAAAGAGGATTTGCGCCGGAACGAATCATTGCGTGGGGCGAATCACTCGGTGGCGGCATCGCGAGCAAGGTCGCGGCGGAACGCAAGTTGGGCGGCCTGGTGCTGCAAAGTTCATTCACCAGCATGCCGGATATAGGGAGCGAGTACTTTCCGTTTCTCCCGGTGCATACGCTGGGCAAGATCAAGTACGACACTCACAGCCGCCTTCCTGAGATTCACTGCCCGGTCGTCGTCATGCACAGTGAAAATGACGACATCATTCCGTACCGACATGGCCGGAAGAATTTTGAACGGGCCAATGAGCCAAAGGCATTCGTGAAGCTTGAAGGCGGGCACAATGACTCAATCGTCGCCAACGTCGCGAAGTATGTTGAAGGCGCGGAGACCATCGTAAAACTGATTGAAGCGCAGGTGGATTTGAAGGGGAATACCGTAACGAAATGAAATCCGCGCTTTCGAAACTCGGACAACGCACGCAATCGCCGCCCATCTCGTGGCTGATGGACCTGGCGCTTTCGCGACCTCATCTGATTTCGCTCGCCGCCGGGTTCACCGACAACGCGTCGTTGCCAGTGGATTTCACCCGGGAACTCGTGGACGAAATCCTGCGCCACGCGAAGCACGGTCAACCGGCGCTGCAATACGGTCCGACCGCCGGCGATCCGATGTTGCGGGAATTGACGGCGAAACGGCTGACGGAACTGGATGCGAGAGAAAGCTCCCGAAACCAATCCGAGCGCATCGCTGCCGAAAGCATCATCATCACCCACGGCTCCCAACAACTGCTTTATATCCTGACGGAGGCCTTGTGCGATCCCGGTGATATTGTGCTGGTCGAGGATCCGACCTACTTTGTTTACCTTGGCATCGCACAGAGTCACGGGCTCGATTGCCGCGGCGTGAGAATGGAAGCGGACGGAATCGATCTCGATCACCTCGAACAACTGCTGAAACGGCTGAAGCAATCCGGTGAATTAAAGCGCGTCAAGTTTCTCTATCTGGTCAGCTACTATCAAAACCCGGCGTGCCTGACGACGTCGTTTGAAAAGAAGGAGAAAGCGCTGGCTCTGCTCCGGCAATACGAGAAGTTCGCCGGGCATCCCATTTACCTGCTGGAGGACGCCGCGTATCGCGAACTGCGTTTTACCGGCGCTGATACCCGATCTGCTTTATGCGCGCGCGGCGCAGAGGCCCGAGTGCTTTACACGGGAACCTACAGCAAGCCGTTCGCCACGGGCGTTCGGGTGGGATTCGGCGTATTGCCGGAGCCCGTGCTCACACTGGCCACTCGAATCAAGGGCAATCACGATTTTGGGACGGCGAATCTCGTGCAGCAGATTCTTGTGAAGGCGCTCAGGACGGGACGCTACGAGACGCACCTGTCCAATCTGCGGCGGCGCTATGCGCGTAAATCCGCAGTGATGGAGAAGGCGATGGAGAAGTATTTTCCCGCAGGCGTCACCTGGCCAGCCATTGAAGGCGGGTTGTATTTCTGGGCGAAAACACCAACCAGAGTGAAAACCGGAATCAAATCCCGCACTTTTCAAGAAGCCCTGAATGCCGACGTTTTTTACGTTCCCGGCGCGTTTTGTTATGCGAACGATAAATCTCGCCGCAAGCCGGACAACGAAATGCGCCTCAGCTTCGGCAGTGCGAGCGAAAAGAACATTCGCGAAGGGATCAAGCGGCTGGGCAGCGTGCTGCATGGACGGAGTTGAGGTGGCAGTTCGTATTGGAACGAGCAAGGGCCAACCGCCACCCTTCACGTCAATCGCCCGACATGAAACGGAACATCTGCCAGGGCGCATTCGGGCGGAGCCCAGCAGTGGGAGCGCGGACTTAAGTCCGCAGAGGCGTTGCATTACAGAAATTTTCCGTATGCCGGTGACGATGATTGCAGGTGGACGTTTCCGCGGCGTAAACGCCGCGCTCCGGGGCTCCACCCGAACGCGCCCCATCTGCAGTTGAATCGAATTTCCCGTTCGACAACGGGCGTGATTGCTGTTCAATCCCTCTCGCCGTGAGTTCTATGCATCCTTTGACTACGACAGCTTTTGAAATACCGGGATATCGGACGACCAGGTCATTGGGCGTCGTTCGCGGTATCGTCGTGCGATCGCGATCGATCGTCGGCAATTTTGCAGCCGGAATTCAAGCGATCTTTGGGGGCAACATCACTCTTTACACGGAGTTGTGTGAGCGTGCGCGCGATGATGCGTTCCAGCAAATGCTCGCCCATGCTGCCCAAACCGGTGCCAACGCCATTATCGGAATTCGATACGACGCAACTGAAATGGGAGCGAGTATTACGGAAGTGCTTTGTTATGGAACTGCGGTTTTCGTGGAGACAATTGAGAACAGTTGAATTCGTATCGAATCAATCCGCATTACCGATTCATTTTCTTTTCACTCCCGTTTCACACATTTAATTCTCATTTCTAAACTTATCGGAACAGATGGCTGGACATAGCAAATGGGCAAATATCAAGAGAGCGAAAGGTGCCACTGATCTCAAGCGCGGCAAGGTTTTCGCCAAGCTCAGCCGTGAAGTCACCATCGCGGCGAGGCTGGGTGGCGGCGATCCCGACATGAATCCACGGCTCCGAATGGTTTTGCTGAAGTGTCGTTCGGCGAACATGCCAAAGGATAACATTGATCGCGCCATCAAGAAGGGCACCGGAGGTGACGAGACGGTGACCTACGAGGACTTGACCTACGAGATTTATGGTCCTAATGGCGTGGCCATACTGGCCGAAGTCAGCACCGACAATCGCAATCGCACAGCCGCGGACATCCGCAGTTACGTGACCAAGTGCGGCGGTAACATCGCGACCGCGGGAGCGGTGAGCCGGTTGTTTCATCGCCAGGGTCAGATCGTCGTATCGCGCGAAAACGCAGACGAAGACGCGTTGATGGAGGTCGCGCTGGAGGCTGGCGCCGAGGATTTTAAGAGCGAACCGGAAGGTTTCACCATCCTGACAGACCCGGATTCATTCGAGGCCGTCAATAAGGCGGTCGAGGACCATGGATTCAAGGCGGAAGTGGCGGAGATTTCTTTCATCCCGGAGATCACGGTTCCGCTGGACGAGTCCGGAACCCACGCCGTAACAAAACTGATCGATATGATTGAGGACCATGACGATGTGAGTTCTATTTACTCAAATGCGGCGTTTGCCGATTGACCGGAATCGTTGGGTGAACGCCTCCAGGCAGGTCATTTCAGTATTGAGCCCCCTGCCCGTTTGCCAGTTTGATAGTGTCTCGAAGGGTGACCTTACCAAATCCCAATCTATCTCCCGCTGAACGGTTCCTGACCGCGTTGGCGGGTGCTATTTACCAACGACCGCGGGTGTTCTTTTATCCGCAGGTGATACTATTCCTGGTCTGTGTCTGCTTCACGGTCGCAAAACTCGATTTCTCGACCAGTCGCAATGACCTCGTCGGCTCGGAGAAGCGATATCACAAAACGTTTCTCAAGTTCAAAAAGGAGTTTCCGACCCAGGAAGACCTGGTTGTCGTCGCCGAGAGCGATCAGATGGAAAAAAACCGCCAGTTCGTCGAGCGACTGGGGGCGAGACTGGAAGCGGAAACCAACCTGTTTCAGAATGTCATCTACAAGGGTGACCTGAAGATGCTCGGGAACAAGGCGTTGCTTTTTCTCAGCAAGTCGGATTTGGAGTCATTGCACAAGCAATTGACGGATTATCGCCCGTTCATCGAGCAATTTTCCCAGGCCACGAATCTGATTTCGTTGATTCAGATTATCAACACTCAGTTTCGCCTGGCGGAGAAGAAGTCCGGGAATGAAACCGATTCTCTCATCGAATCTTTACCGGCACTGCAACGAATCATTGACCAGGCCAATGCCAGCGTTCGTCGATCGGGAGAGCCTCCCTCACCGGGCATCACCGCACTGTTTGGCGGAGGCCAGGAAGCCGAACGCGAGATGTACATCACTTACGGCAACGGCCGGATGTATCTGGCCACGGCCCAGGCCACCCGACCGGACCTGACGATGGACGCCGTCGTGCGGATTCGAGAACTCGTCGAGGAAATCAGGCAACAGGTCCCCGGCGTCAGCGTCGGGGTGACCGGCGAAGCCGTGCTCGAATTTGACGAAATGGCGCAATCACAAAAGGATACTCTCACCGCATCCATCCTGGCTCTGATACTGGTCGGCCTGATCTTTGTGTACGGCTATCAGGGAATCGGTCGCCCCATCAAGGCCACCGCATGCCTGCTCGTCGGGTTGGCCTATACCATGGGATACACCACCCTCGTCGTTGGGCACCTGAATATCCTGACGATCACTTTCGCGCCAATGCTCATCGGGCTGGCGATTGATTTTGGCGTACACCTGATTACTCGATATGAGGAAGAAATCCGCAGCGGCCAAGGGGAAAAAGAGGCGATTACGATCGCGTTGGTTCATACCGGTCAGGGAATTTTCACCGGCGGGTTGACCACGGCCACAGCGTTCTTCGCCATGGCGATCACCGACTTCAAGGGCATTCAGGAAATGGGAATTATCGCTGGTGGCGGCTTAATGCTCAGCCTTGTGCCCATGATGACGCTGCTCCCCCTGCTCTTGCTCCGCAGCACTCATAACACATTGGACCGGGCACCCAAACCGCCAAACGGCGCGGGTGGCCGAATCGAATCACTCTGGTTGAATCGACCGAAATCTGTTGCGGTATTTACCCTTGTTTTGAGCCTGCTCAGTGTCAGTCAGTTTCGCAAAGTCTATTTCGACTATAATTTGCTCCACATGCAATCAGCCCGCTTGCCGGCCGTCGTTTTCGAAGAGAAACTCATCGAGTCTGCGTCCAATTCCGTGTTATTTGGCGCGGTTGTGGCCGATTCGATCGACGCCGCCAGTGACTTGGAAAGGCGAATACGCGAACTTCCGTCCGTCGCCGAGGTCAAGTCGATGAGCAGCTTTCTGGCGGAGGATTCATCGCCCAAACTTGACCTCATAAAAGCCGTCAAAGCAAAGGCGGCATCGATTCACTTCGCTGAACTGGACTTTGAGAAAGTTGACCCGAAGGAACTCAGTCAGGTGCTGTATTCCTTTCAAGGATACATGGGTGCCGCAGCCAAAGCGGTCAATGAAAGCGAAGGGGAAACCGACCTATACCGACAGATTCGGCGCATCTGGCAATCGATACAAAACCTTCGAACTTCACTGAATGACGCCGGATTCACTCTGGCGGCGGCACAAATCGCCCGCTACCAACGAGCGTTGCTTTCCGACTTGAAAGAGACGTTCGCCTCGCTAGCCAAACAGGAGTCCGACGGCGGTTTACAGATCGAGGATCTTCCTCTGGCATTGCGAAACCGCTTTGTCGGCCAGACCGGACGGTTTCTTCTTCAGGTTTACCCCAAAAAGGATGTGTGGCAACGCGAGCATCAGTTGGAGTTTGTGGAGCAAGTGCGCTCCATTGAACCTGACGTCACCGGAACTCCGGTTCAGTTGCTCGAGTACACATCGCTCCTCAAGGAGAGTTATGTAAAGGCCGCGTGGCACGCCCTCGCCGCCACCTCCCTGATGGTCCTCATCCACTTTCGTTCGCTCGTCTGCATGCTATTGGCACTCGTGCCCGTGTTCGTCGGCACAGTGTGGATGGCGGGAATCATGGGCTTTGCCGGAATTCCCTTCAACCCCGCCAACATCATGACACTCCCGCTCGTCGCAGGAATCGGGGTGACCAGCGGAATTCACATTCTCAATCGATTTCAGGAAGAGGGCACTGCGTCTATCCTCGGACGCAGTACCGGGAAGGCAGTTTTTGTGTCAGGCCTGACAACCATTGCCGGATTTGGAAGTTTAATGCTCGCCGAGCATCAAGGGATACAGAGTCTTGGATTGGTGATGTCAATTGGAACAACAACCTGCATGATCGGAGCGCTGACATTTTTACCAGCACTATTAATATTGCTGATGCAATCGGGATGGAGACAAAAAAAGCCCAGCGACAACAATGCACCTACGTCGCTGGGCTTTGAGGAACCGAGGCCAGATAAAACCTCAATCAACTGAGGGAGAAGTTATGCGGCAAATGGTAAAT